>NZ_JANSIC010000021.1:0-16293 GCF_047461955.1 Synechococcus sp. R55.7 | reverse complement strand
GAGCCCTAGGGGATCCTCGCTGTTGGGGTGGACTTGTGGTGGAGTGTTGATACCTCTTCAAAGTTGGAAGCTGCCCAGGATGAGCCGTCCTAAGTCTTCTACGGGATCTGCTGCTAAGAAATCTGAGGGAACCGTTGCCCCTTCGCCAAACAAGTCCACCTTTGCGGCCAATCAAGAGCGAGCCAGGCAGTGGTTACAGCAGGTGCTGGCGGCTATGGGGATCCCAGCGGCGGTGCGGGTGGTGGGGGAGGTGCTGGAAATTGAGGCAGACTCTTTGACCCCAGCTCAGAAGCAGCTGCTGTTGGCGAAAGCCCCCCCCTTGCCCTCTCCATCTTCCAGAGATTCCCCTCAAGAGGAGGATCGCTCCCCCGTGGTGCTGGATGCGTTGCAGTACCTGGCCAACACCCTTCTCAACCTGAACCAGCCGGAAGACCAGCAGCAGCCCTACATTTTGGATTTGGACGGCTATCGGCAGCGGCGTTTGCAGGAGCTGAAGGTTTTGGTTGCCGCTGCTGTGGAAAAGGTGAGGGCCACTGGCCGGGAATACGAGTTTCCCGATCTCTCGGCTGCCGAGCGTCGGCAGATTCACACGCTCTTGAATGACCCTGCCTATGCCGATCTGGAAACTTTCAGCCGTGGCAAAGAGCCTGACCGGCGCTTGGTTATCCGTCGGGCAGCTTCCCCATCTTGAGAGTGGGCAGAGGGCTGGGAACAAGTTGGCCCTCTTGCTACGGTGACGACAGGGATCCCTGCTACCCAAAACGCGTGAAGGGGGGTGCCATGCTGAGGCCAATTCGTCTATCGGATCTGCGGCAGATGCCCGGTCAAACCCAAGAATTGCAGTTTAGGCAGTTTTTTTCGGGCTTTGAGAGTTTGACCCCTGTGGAGGGATCCCTGGAAGTCAGCCATCGGGGCCATTTTCTCGAAGTGAGTGCTGAAGCTCGTACCATTGTCACCCTCACCTGCCACCGCTGCCTACAGCAGTTCAACCACCGGCTGCACCTGGAAGTTGAGGAGATCATTTTGATTCGGGATCCCGAACCTCTCCCCTTGGAGCTGGAATTGCAAGACGAAGAAGATCTGCTGGAGAGCCTGCCCCCCAATGGTGAGCTGGATGTCGAAGACTGGATGTACCAGCACCTGCATTTGGAGATGCCCCGCCAGTTGCCCTGCCGTCCCGATTGTCCGGGCATTGCGGTGGAAGCTACAGCACCAACGGCGGATCCCCGCTGGGCAGCCCTAGCTTCTCTCCTGGAAGACTCTCCCTAGCTTTTTCGATGTTGCGCCCACAAGTTCTCTGGCGTTTTGCTCGACCCCACACCGTCTACGGCACCAGCGCCAGCGTGGTGGGCCTCTACCTGTTGGCGGGGTTTGTGGCTGCCGGATCCCTGCAACCGGTTCTCTCCGCACTACCCCACCTGGTCTGGGCTTGGGCAGCCTGTTTGGCGGCCAATGTCTACATCGTCGGCTTGAATCAACTGACGGATGTTGAAATCGACCGCATCAACAAGCCCCATTTGCCCTTGGCTGCTGGATCCCTGAGTTGGCGACAGGGGGTGGGGATCGTCGTGGGTTGTGGGGTGGCGTCCGTCCTACTGGCCATGGCCGGGATCCCCTACCTGCTGCTGACGGTGCTTTTGAGCAATGGGATCGGCACGGCCTATTCGTTGCCCCCCTTGCGGTTGAAGCGTTTTCCGCTGGCGGCCTCGGCTTGCATCTACAGCGTGCGCGGCTTGATCGTCAATTTGGGCCTTTACAGCCATTTTCAGCAGGTGATGCAGGGAAGGGTCGAGCTTTCAGCCCCGATTGTTTGGCTGACGGGGTTTATGTCGATTTTTGGGCTGGTGATCGCCCTTTTCAAAGATATTCCCGACATGGAAGGGGATCGCCAGTTTGCCATTGCCACCTTCTCGCTGCGCTTTGGGCCAGAGCGGATCTCAAGGTTTTGTATCGGCATTTTGGCCTTGTGCTATCTGGGATTTATCGGGGTGGGGATCTCTTTTCTCCTTGCGGGCAACGGCCTCTGGCTGTTGGTGAGCCATGTGTTGGGGCTGGGGATCCTCTTGGGCTATGGTGTCCATCTGGATCTCAGCCGTCGGGAGGCGATTGTTGGCTATTATCAACTGATCTGGAAGTTGTTTTACTTGGAGTATTTGCTTTATCCCTGGGCCTTTTTCTCTTTTTTCTAGAGCATTTCTTGAAGCTGCAGTCGCTTCAAATTAGGGTGGACACCTGAGCTACTGATCGCGCCAGCGGGACGGAGTCCTTGAAAAGACTTCTGGCCCTATGCATTATTGCTCTACAACACTGACGCGACCAACGTTTCGGGTGTGGGCACAGTATCCTAGTTTGAACCAAAATGAGCATAACGATCTCCCCAAACTCAGACAGGAAAAAATCTAGAGATACCGCGTCATTTGCACTCGAAAGCGGCCTTTTTTCGTTTCGGCTACCTCTTCGATTTGCAGCCGACCACGACCGCGAATGGCAATCCAATCCTGAGGGCCAACGGTGTAGCTGGCTTGGGTAATGGGCTTCCAGTTGACCCGCACTTCCCCCCGTTGGATTTCTTCCACCATCTTGCTGCGGGAGATGCCAAACCCAGCTGAGGCTACCGCATCCAGGCGCAAAGAGGCTTCCACGCTGGTGATGGATTTGACGCGGGGGGGTTGAATGTTCAACTGGCTCAGGAGGATCCGGCTCACTTTGACAGGCACTGTGCGCACCTGAGTCAGGTTTAGGGTGAGGTAATCCACCATTTCGGGCACAACGATGGCCTGGGCGCCTGAGTCCCCCAACAGGAGGATGTCTCCCACTTTCTCGCGGGCGATGCCGGCTCCCAAAAGGGCTCCCAGAAAATCGCGGTGGGTAGCCGGGTCGAAGAGAAAGTTGCCTTGAATCTGAATGGCGGCCAATGGGATCCCTTCTGGGTCGGGCTTGGGATCCCGGACATCCAGGCCCACCTCAGAGCGGGCCAGGGCTATGCGTTGGCGTTCTGCTTGGGGGTACCCTCCCCAGGCCCCCACTTGTAGTTCGGTCAAGTTGCGCAGCCGAGCTTGCACCTCCGCTATTTCGGGTGGGGAAAGGAAGTCGCTCCAGACCACTTGCCAGGTCTTGAGGGCTTGCTCTCCCAAATCCAAGACCCGTGCCAAGGTTTCTCGATACTCTGCCCCTCGCAACAAATCGGCTCTGGGTAGCATTTGGGGTGCTTCGACCTCTGTGGTTCAGTCCCGTTTTTCCCATGCTAAGCTAGATAGCCGGAATCACGGCGGGCGTAGCCAAGCGGTTAAGGCAGAGGATTGTGGATCCTCCATTCGTGGGTTCGAGTCCCATCGTCCGCCCTTGAGGGAAATCGCGAAAATCCAGTCAGGGCAAGGGCTGCAGAGGCCAGTCCATCTATCTAGACCCTGCCCAATGAAAACAAGCAACACCCCATCTGGACGCAAAAATCGTGAAGGGAGTCGTCAAGGCAATCTGCAGCCCCTGGCTCTCCCCCTCAAAACAAGCTCGGTTAGGGTCGTTTCAGGTTAGGGTGAGCTTCTGGCCCCCTGCATTATTGCTCCGCAACGCCGACGCGAGCAACGTTTTGGGTGTGGGCACAGTATCCTAGTTTGAATCGAAATGACCATGACGCTCTGCTTGCGGATGGACTCACCAGGACTTTGTCCCGCTATCGCGAACACAGCTCAAGATTAGGGTTCCCACTTCGTCAATGACACCTGTCCAACCGGCTTCGATCACCGCAGTTGCCTCCGGCATCTCGACAATTGCCGGCCCGCGCAGTTGAAACCCCACATCCATGCGCTGCCGATCGTAGACCGGCACCAGGCGCATCCTGCCCCCAAACCATGCCTCTCGCCGACCCTTGAGGGGATCCCCTGGCAAAGGGTGGGGTGCAGTCAAAGGCACGGTGGGTAGGGCCTGCACCGCCTGTAGACGCAACTGAATCACCTCCACCGGCTGGGCTAAATCCTGCCATCCATAGCGTTGTCGGTGGGCCTGGTGAAACTGCTGTTCCAGATGAGCAATCGGATCCGACAACCGCACCGGGATCCCCAACTCAAAAGACTGGCCGCGATAGCGCAAGTCCAAGCTGAAGTGCAACGCCGGCTCCTGCAGATCGGCTTGGGCCTGGCGGATCAGGGGTTCTGCCCATTGGGCCAGCAGGGATCCCCCTGAAGCGGACGTGAGCTGCCGCAGAGGTTGGAGGATGGCCCGCCGATAGTCTCGCCGCAGATCTGCCAAAGCCATTCCCAGCGCCGAGAGCACCCCACAGGCAGCCGGGATCAAGATCGTGCGGATGCCCAGCTCTTCTGCCAAAGCACAGGCATGCATGGGCCCGGCTCCGCCGAAGGCCAACAGGGCAAAATCGGCGGGATCCAAACCCCGCTCCACGCTGATCACCCGCAAGGCCCGCGACATGGCGACATTCGCCAAGGTGCGAATGCCAACGGCAGTTTCCTGCAAGCTCAAACCCAAGGGATCCGCCAGCGTGGCAATAGCCTGTTCCGCCAGCTCCCGCCGTAGCTGCACCGAGTCGCCCAGCCGCCCGCCATCCGGCAGGTACCCCAGCCAGAGGTTGGCATCGGTAACCGTCGGAGCTGTTCCCCCCCGACCGTAGCAGGCCGGCCCGGGGTTGGATCCGGCACTCTCTGGCCCCACCTGGAGCCCACCGCCGGGCAGCAAATAGGCCAGGGATCCGCCGCCGGCACTGACGGTGTGGATATCAATTTGGGGCTGTTGCACGGGCAAGCCACACACCACCGCTGCGGGAGTAACCTGGGGGATCCCATCTTGGATCAAGGCCACATCCGTGCTGGTTCCCCCCATATCGAAGCTGAGCAAGTGGGGGTAGCCACTCAGGCGACCCAGATAGGCCGCCCCATAAACCCCGCCTGCCGGCCCCGAGAGCAAAGCCACCGAAGCATGGGCCGCCGCCTGAGGGATGGAGGTCACCCCGCCGGAAGACTGCATGATCAACGGTTGGGGGATCCCTCGCTCCCGACATCCTTGGGCCAAGCGGTGCAGGTAGCCCGCCAATGCCGGGCTGAGGTAGGCATCGATGGCGGTGGTGCTGAAGCGCTCGTATTCTCGGAACTCCGGCGCCACCTCGCAAGACAGGGAAAGGTGTAGCTCCGGGAAAGCCTGTCGCAAGGCCATTCCCAGCCGCTGTTCGTGCTCCGGGTAGAGAAAAGAAAACAAAAACCCCACCCCAATAGCGCGGATCCCATCCCGCTGCACCCGTTCCCCCACCTCCTGCACCACCCGCCGGATTTCGGCATCGGTGAGCGGCTCCAACACTCCGCCCGCGCTGCAGCGCTCCTTCACCTCCAGGCAATGGTGGCGGGGCACCACCGGCTCCGGCTTGGGCTGCGTCAGGTCATACAGAGAGGGGCGGTTTTGACGGGCAATGGCCAGCACATCCCGAAAGCCCGCCGTGGTCAAAAACAGGGTGGGGGATCCCTTGCGCTCCAGCAGCGCGTTGGTGGCCACCGTCATGCCATGGCAGAACAGGTCAACCCGGAGCTCTCCTTGGAGCGCCCCCAGCTTGTCCAGCGCCGCAAAGACCCCCTCCTCAGGGCTGGGGGTAGACAGCACCTTCGCCGTCTGCATCTGGCCGTCGCGCAGGAGCACCAGATCGGTAAAGGTGCCCCCCACATCGATCCCCAGGCGGGCCAAGCCTCGGCTTGCTTCCGTCTGATCCAGATTGGCCGGATCGAGGTTGCTACCCAACGCTGATGCGACCATGGCTTCCATCGTGCATTTCTTTTGCCTTCTTCTGGGGCCAGCCCTTGGTCGGACTATGGCTATGACGCCTGGCTTTTGTAACGGCAGAGACAGGCTGACCGGCGCCCCTTCGTGTAGCGAGTGTAGCTCAGCAACTTCTGTCTTTTTTGGAGTTTGGAATAGTCACCACCTCTAGCTCGGAAGTCCATCGTTGCCTTTCACCAGCCCTGCCCGAACGGCATCCAAGAACTGGCGGGCAGTGCGACCGGAAAAGCCGTTTTGCTGTTGGGCCCAGATTAAGGCCTGGCGGCGCAGGGCATCCAGAGATTGGGTGAAACCCAGCCGCTGGGCCAAGTGTTCTACGGTTGCCAGGTAATCTCCCTGGGTGAAGGGGGTGAAGGTGAGGGTGAGGCCGAAGCGATCCCGCAGCGACAGCTTTTCCTGTACGGTATCCCAGGCGTGAACTTCTTGATCTTGGGGATTGGGACGGTCGCCGAAAAACTCGCGGATGAGATGGCGGCGGTTGCTGGTGGCATAAAGGCGCACGTTGGGGGGCGGCGCAACGAGATCCCCCTCCAGGAGCACCTTGAGCTGCTTGAACTCGGTTTCCTCTGCCTCAAAGGAGAGATCGTCCACAAACAAGATGAAAGGCAACACCTGCGCCCGCAGCTCTGCCAAAATTTCCGGCAACTGAATCAAGTCTGTTCGCCTCAGCTCCAATAGGCGCAACCCCTGCGGGCCGTAGCGGCGCAACAACGCCTTCACCAGAGAAGACTTGCCGGTGCCCCGCGCCCCGTAGAGCAACACATGCAAAGCCGGATCCCCCCGCAGCAGCGCTTCGGTGTTGGCCGCCAACTGCTGTTTCTGCCGTTCGTAGCCGTAGATCTCCTCCCAGTCAGACAGATCGGGAGCAGGGATCCCTTCTAGCCCTGCTGGCCCCCAGCGAAAGGCCCAGTAGCGACCACAGAGCCCTACCCCCCTTTGGCGGTAGTGGGCAATTAAGGTCTCCAAGCTCTGGCCCCAATCGGCAAAAGAGCGGGGATCCCAGCCAGCGCTATCGGTTTCCCCATCGGGCCAGGGGATCCCCAACCCCAACGCCTGCATCTGCTCGGCAATGGTCTCCTGACTGTCCGCTAGGGTTTGCAGACAGCGCAGGTCGTGGCGGGCAGCCTGCATCAGAGGCTCTGGGATCCCTTGGGGCTGCAGCGCTGCACGGGCAAAGGGGTTATCGGCCCAGCGGATCTCCCGGATCAGCCACTCCCGCCAGCTCAGGCCCTGCCGGGCCAACTGCTCAAACCAGCGCCCGTAGGCCGCCCAGCACGGCAGGGGATCCCCACTCATCAACTGCTGGATTAGCTCCTGCCAGGCTAGGGCTAGGGGGTGGGTGCAGATGTCCCGGAATACCAGCAGCTTGGCCGCTGCTTCTGCTGCTTCTTGGAGGGGGGTCATCGCTTGAAGCCGCTCTAACTTGGCGTTGCTTATCCGCTCCCTAGGGGAGGAGACTGGGGGTAGTTGCGTTAACAACACGGAGCGCTTGAGTTACCTGGCATTGTCCCGCCGGCCCAGTTCATAGAGGCCTCCGCCGACGCAGGCGATCAGGCCGCAGGAGACGGCCCAGCTTTTGCCCAAGGAGATCTCCGTCAGGGCTACCACCAAGCCTGCTGCCAGCAAAAAGGGAAGGGTGCTCAGCAAGGAAGCCAAAGCTCCACTGGGATCCCATAGCAATTGCTTTTCCCAGCTCTCCTGCAGCTTTTGATGCAGCGGCGAAAACCCCCACATTAGCCCTAAGCCCCACAGAGCCGTGGCGGCCCATAAAGAGGGGCGAAGCATCTCCCAGCCCACAAGTCCAACCCCAACGGGATCCACCGGTCAACTCCCAACCCTGCCTTTCTAGGCTAGCGGGATTGGGCCCAATCGGTGGCGGTAATGGTGGTGCCAGGAAATTGAATGGGGTTGCCCAAGCTCTGGATTTGGGCCTGGAGAGCTGGCAACAGCCGCAAATCCAAAAGCGGCTCCTCCACGATCTCCGCCGGGATCAGATCCCGTTCTAGGGCAAAGTGGGCCGTGTGGCCGGCGGCGGTGCCAATGGCCCATTCCACCGGATGCACCCGGTAGGAGGCACTGGCAATGCGGCTGGTGGCGATATTTTTGTTGCCGGCTAGCAGATTGTCAATGCGCTGGGGGATCAGAGCCCGCAGGGGGATCTGGTAAGGGTAGCTGGGGGCCTGCGCGTCTTTGTTGTTGCTGGGGGGCAGGGAAAAATCCGGCAGCAGGCAGTCGTGAAAGTCGATGGGGTACTGGCCCACCCCCACTGAGTCGTAGAAGATAAAGGGGCGACCACGATTCAACTCCGATTCCCGCGTGGTGATGTCCGACTCGTAGATGGTAAATCCTTCTGGGTAGGAGAGGCTGGGCCGACCAATGATGCGCCGCGACTCGCGGATATAAGGGTACTTGGAGAGGCCGCTGGCAGTTCCCATGGGGGTATTGGGCCCCCGTAGGTAGGCATAGCGCAAGTAGAAGTCTTTTTGAAAGTTGGGATCCTCCTGTTGCAGGAGAAAATCCGTCCTTCCCGCCACCAGCCAGTAGAAAAAGCCCTTAGCATGCTGCTCAGCTCGCCGCAGGGCTTCCACCCGCAGGCCCCCCATCCAGCCGCCCGGCTGCAGTTGGCCTGAGGCCTGCAGTTGCTCGTGGGTAAGGATGAGGTTCATCTCCGGGCCGGTGATGCGCCAGTCGTTGCCCCAGGTCCAGTTCTGCATGGATTGATCCCCCACCCGGATGGCCTCTTCCCCAAAGCCGAACACCTGCCCCCGGATGCGGCGGTAGGTGAAGATCAGCGCAAAGTTGAAGCGAGGGTGTTCGTAACTGTAGTAGGGGCCGTGCAGGGGATCGTTGTAGAACTCGGGCTTGATGGGGACTTGGGGCACAGCAGAGCGCTCCAGGACAAAGGTGTAGGTGAAGCCCTGGGTACAGTAGGGATCCACATAGGGCTTGGAGCTGGGTTCCCAGCGGCTTTGGCCATCGGTTCCCAGGCGGTAGGGCACCCGCGCCAGGGGCAGCAGCTCGCCGGTTTCGGTGGCATCGATCACCACCCAGGGCAGGGTTTTCCCCTGGCGTTCTGGCGGCGGCTCAAAGCGCAGGATCTCCTTGTCCCAGTCGTCGGTGGGCTCCAGGCGGTAAAAGTCCAGGAGATAGGTGGACAAATCCCCCCGCTGCTCCGGCTCCACGCCGGCGTGTTTGGGGATGTTGCGAATGGCCTGCACACTGCGGATCTGAGAGTCTTTGATCTCCAAATCCTTCACTACCGTCTCGGTGAACAGCCGCAACTGCCCCGACTGCAGATAGGGATCCAACATCTCCCGAATCACCTGGTGGCCCACCTGAGGGGAAAAGCAGAGCACGCTCACCCAGCATTTGCCCGGATTGGGATCCCCGCCGTATTTTTCCCGTACCCGCCGGCGAAACTCGCTGTAGCCTTTGGGGAAGATGTCATTTTCTCGTTGCAGGGGTCGCTCGTCCAAAGCGGAGACTCCCTGGGCGCTCACCTGCCCCCCGATCCAATCGGTGATCTCCGTCATGCACACCTGCCGGCCCAGTTGCAGCGCGTCATAGGCCGCCGCCACCCCCCCCAGCCCACCCCCGGCAATGAAGATCTCACAGGGGATCCGGGTTTCCGGCAGGGGCGCCGTCGATGGTTGGGCCAGGCCCGCTCCCGCCCCGAGGATCCCTACTCCCAACGCCACACCGCTCCACCCCGGAAGGTTGACCTGAAGTTTCATCGAATGAGCCTCTCCCCACCCACGCTACAGCTTGGCCTTTTGGACTTTCCGGCAACCTCTATCATGGGAGAAAGCCTTGCGGATGCTCATGCCGGATTCCACCTTTGTCATCACCACCCCCATCTACTACGTCAACGCCGCTCCCCACATCGGCAGCGCCTACACCACCCTGGTGGCGGATGCCATTGCCCGTTACCATCGCCTGCGGGGCAAGGATGTGCTGATGGTGACGGGAACCGACGAGCACGGCCAGAAGATCCAGCGTACCGCCGAAGAACGGGGCGTTCCGCCGCAGCAGCACTGTGATGAGTTTTCTGCCGAGTTTGCGAAACTGTGGCACCTACTCCACATCCGCCACGACCGCTTTATCCGCACCACCAACCCTCGCCACAAAGCCATTGTGCGGGAGTTTTTTCAGCGGGTCTGGGATCAGGGGGATATTTTCGTTGGGCGGCAGCAGGGGTGGTACTGCGTTGCCTGCGAAGAGTTCAAAGACGAGGCCGAGCTGCTGGAGGGAGGATTTTGCCCCCTGCACCCCACCAAGAAGGTGGAGTGGAAAGATGAAGAAAACTACTTTTTTCGCCTCTCCCGCTACCAGGAAAAGCTGGAAGCCCTCTATGCCGAGCAGCCGGAGTTTATCCAGCCAGAAAGCCGCCGCAATGAGGTGATCAACTTTGTCAAGCAGGGCCTGCGGGATTTTTCCATCTCTCGCCCTAGTGTCTCCTGGGGGATCCCCTTCCCGGCAGATCCCGGCCAAACCCTCTACGTCTGGTTTGACGCCCTGATCAACTACATCAGTGCCGCTCTGGATCCTGACGACGAGCCCACCTTGGCAAATGCCCTACGCCGCTACTGGCCTGCGGATGTGCACCTGGTGGGCAAGGACATCGTCCGCTTTCATGCCATCTACTGGCCGGCTATGCTCATGTCGGCCGGTCTGCCTCTGCCCAAACAAATCTTTGGCCACGGCTTTCTCACCAAGGATGGCCTCAAGATGAGCAAAAGCCTGGGGAACACGGTGGATCCCTTTGAGCTGGTGCGCCAGTACGGCGCCGATGCCGTGCGCTACTACTTTCTGACGGAAATCGAGCTGGGCAAGGATGGCGATTTCAGCGAGGGCCGCTTCGTTGACGTGCTCAACGCCGATCTGGCCAACGACCTGGGCAACTTGCTCAACCGCACCCTCAACATGCTCAGGAAATATCAATCCGACTACCGCGTTCCCGCCGTCGGGATCCCTGCAGATCACCCCCTCAAAACCCTGGCCGAGCGCCTTGCCCCGGCAGTGGCCGACGCCTACGAGCGGCTGGATCCCAGCTCTGCTGCCCGCAAAGCCCTCAGCTTAGCCCAGGCCAGCAACAAATACCTTGATGAGCAGGCTCCTTGGACGCTGCACAAGCAAGGGCAGGGGGAACGGGTGGCCCAGATCCTCTATGCCGTTTTGGAAAGTGTGCGCTGGGTGGCAGTCCTGCTCTCCCCCCTCATTCCCGCTCTCAGCCTCAAGATCCTGCAGCAACTGGGGTTCTCCCTCGCCGACACCCTGCAACTGCGCTGGGATCCCGATGCGACTTGGGGCCAGCTTCCCCCCGGGCAAGAGCCCCAGCCTCCTACGCCTGTCTTTCAGAAGATCCTGAGGAACGCCTAGGGATTGGCGATGTCCGGTCGGGAAGATTGGGCAGCGGCTTGGGATCCCTCTGGTGTGGCTCCGCCGGCAAAAGGGCGGTCACCTCCCAGGGGAAGTGTCGATGAAGCAGCGGAGAAAGAACGGTTGGATGGGTCGGATGGGCGCAGCCGCGGGTTGTGAATCGCGCCAGTGGTGGGGGGCACTTCGCCGGACAGCGTCTGCCAGGCTGCCCGTACCCCTGCCCAAAAGCTGCGGATATTGACTTGGGCGCCCTGGGCTTGGGTGCGTGCTCCTTCGATGGAGCGGTTGACCTGCTTCACCACTTGCCCAGCCCCTTTCACCCCTTCGTCGAGGCTGTCGGCAATCTCGCTCACTTCCAGGCTGGTCAGGCGCAGGGCCTCCAGCGTGGGCGGCAATTCCCGCAGCAGCGTGTCGAAAAAGCGCTCCACGCTCTGGGCAGCTCGACCCAGTTGAATGACGGCAGGTAGTAGGGTCAGGATCACTGCCAAAATGCCCACTGCTACCAGGCCTACCGAGAGGCCGAGCCAAAAGACCGGGTCGTTCATCCCGCCGCCTCCTCCCCATCCCGAGCTTCTAGGTCAGCTTCTTCCCCGCCAAAGGGACGCGAGTTCTGGGCTTGGAGCAGCTCCCTTCGCTTCTGCAACATGGCTTCTTTGCCCACCGCCACTGCCTGCTGCAGCCGCAGCAGAGCCTCATCCAAACTGCGTTGGGCAGCGTCGAACAACTTTTCCGATTGATATTGCAGACTGCTGGTCACATCTTCTGCCACCTCTGGCAGGGCCTCTGCCGATTTCTTCAGCAGTCGCCGCGTCTCCCGTCCGCTGCGGGGAGCCAAGAGCAGGCCGATGGCGGTGCCCACAGCAGTTCCCAGCAACAGCCCACCGATAAACGCGCCAGTCCGGTTTTCAGCCATGCTTTGCCAGAGTTGAGTTGGATACGGGTGGCCCCGAAACCAGACTACCTTAAGATCTCGCGGGATCGGCGGGCTTGCCGCGCGCCGGGTCAACTGTTCCTAGAGAATCCGCAGGGGATCCACATCTATGCTGACGCGGATCCCTTGGGGGAGATGGCCAATGGCGGCCTGAATCTGCGCAGCCAGCTTCGGGCGATCCCAACCTTGGTCGGGAAGCTGCTTCAACAGGATCTGCCAGCGGTAGCGTCCGGCAACCCGCTCCACCTGGGCCGGCCCCGGCCCCAACACCTCTGCTGGGATCCCCTGTAGGCGTTCGGCCACCCGATGGCAGTAGCGCTCCAGGGCTTCCAGGCGGGTGCTGCTCAAGCGGATCAAAATCAAGGCTCGATGGGGAGGATAGCCCCCCTCTTGCCGTTGTTGCAGTTCTGCCCGCAAGAAGCCCTCGTAATCTTGGGCCAGCACCGCCCTCAAAATCGGGTGCTCCGGCAGATAGGTCTGGATAATCGCCTGTCCTGGCAGGGATCCCCGGCCCGAGCGCCCTGCCACCTGGGTGAGCAGTTGAAAGCTGCGCTCGCCGGCGCGATAGTCGGCTTGGTGCAACAGCCCATCGGCGGCCATCACGCCCACCAAGGTCACCTGGGGAATGTCCAACCCTTTGGTGAGCATTTGCGTGCCCACCAGCACCTGGGCCTTGCCGCTGCGAAACTGCTCCAGCAAATCGCGATGGGATCCCTTGCGGCGGGTGGCGTCGCTGTCGTAGCGCAAAATCGAGAGCTGGGGCCAATGCTGGTGCAGCACTTCCACCACTTTTTGGGTGCCGGTGCCGAAGTGCTTCAGGTAGGGGGATCCACAGGCGGGGCAGCGCTGCGGATGGGGTTGGCGGGCGCCGCAGTAGTGGCAGCGCAGTTCCTGCCCGCCGAGATGGGCCAGATGAAAGGTGAGAGAAACATCACAATGCTCGCAGGTGAGGACAAACCCGCAGCTACGGCACAAGACGAAGGTGCTGTGGCCGCGGCGGGGGACAAAGAGAATGGCCTGTTCCCCTCTGTCCAGCGTCTGCTGCAGGGCCTGGTGTAGACGGCGGCTGAGGATGCTGCGGTTGCCGGCTTGGAGCTCCTGGCGCATGTCCACCAGCTCCAGTTGGGGCAGGGTGGCCGGGATCCCAGCTTGGGGGATGCGCTGCGGCAGGGCCAGCCGGATCCACCGCTGCGGATCCTGCAGATGGGCGGCATAGGTTTCCACTGCTGGGGTTGCACTGCCCAGGACCAGGGGACAACCGGCCAGCTCGGCCCGCCACTCGGCCACCTGACGGGCGTGGTAGCAGGGCTGGGGCTGATCCTGCTTGAAGCTGTCGTCGTGCTCTTCGTCCAAGACGATCAGGCCCAGCTTGGACAAGGGGGCAAACACCGCCGAGCGGGTGCCGATCACCACTTGGGGGGTGGAGGACAGCATCTGCCGCCAGGTGTCGTAGCGCTCGCCTTCCGAGAGGCCGCTGTGGTAGGCCCACACCTGGGATCCCAGCCGCGCCCGAAACCGATCCATCAGTTGCGGGGTAAGGCCGATCTCGGGCACCAGCACCAGCGCCGACCGTCCTTGCTGCAGCACCTGGGCGATCACCTGCAGGTACACTTCCGTTTTCCCAGAACCGGTGACCCCGTGCAGTAAAAACCGCTGGAACCGGCCCAAAGCTTGCCGGATCGCCTCTACCGCCTGGGCCTGGGCGGCCGTCAAGGGCCTGGGCGGATCCCGCCACCCCGGCAGGCTGGCATCTCCCAGCCGCAGCAGTGGGCGCTCGTAGAGGTGGACACGGCCTTTGCGGGCCAACCCCTGCAGAACCGCTCGGCTCACTCCTGCCAGGCGCTCCCACTCGGCGAGCAGCAGCTCTCCCCCCTTCTGCTTGAGGATCTGCAGCGCCTTCTGCTGAGGGAGGCTCAGCCCCTCTGGGGAGTCGTCGGCCAGACTGGCGGCCAGCTGGGTTTTCACCCTGCCCCCCTGTTGCTCCTGCCAAAAGCTCTCCACCCAACCCCGTCGCTGCAGTTCCCGCAGGGCGAGGGCGGCAGTGGGCACCTGCTGTTGCACATAGCGCCAAGACAGCTCTCCCCCTTTGGCCTGAAGCAGCTGCAGCAGGGTTTGGGCAGCCGGCGAACATTCCTCCCCTTCGGCAGGGAGCCTGAGCAAGCGGACACGCCGCTGAGAACGGCTGAGCAAGCCGGGGGGCAATACCGTGCGCACCACCTGGGCCAGAGGGGTGAGGTAATAGTCGGCCACCCGCTGCAGCAGGGGCCAGAATTCTTTGGGCAGGATCCCTTTGGCCACCACCGCCTCGATCTCCCGCACCGACTGCGGATCCACCCCTGCCGGCAGCTCGGAGCGCCAACCCAAGGCCACTGCCCCCGCCATTTGCTGACCAAAGGGTACGCTGAGCAGGTCGCCCGCTTCTGGCGCGGATCCCTCTGGCACACGATAGGTAAAGCAACCCCCCAAATGGGGATGATCCACCCACACTTCCAGCCAGCGGGGAGGAACAGGCTGCAACACGGGATCCCTCACGGACGGGGCAGAAACCTCGGCAGATCGACCGCCCGCTTGCTTGCCCGAGACGGTAGAGGTTGGGCCAGGGGCTGAATTGTAGGCTTGGCAGCAGGGGTTGGAGACAGAGCCTGGCCAAGGGACTCTGTTCGCGTGAGGGCGCTGGAGGTATCGGCCCGAGGTGGGACATCCAAGCCTTTGCGTTCCAAAGCCGCCTTCAAGCTCAGCACATGCATCTGCTGCTGCTCGTATTTTTCTCGGAGAGAGCGGTTTTCTTCCCACAGGGCAGCACGCTCCCCTTGCAGGGCTTTGATCTGCTCTGCTTGCTTCTCCAGTTGCGTGGACAAGGTTGCAATTTCTTCTTGCAGATGGAGAATGGTTGCCTGCGCAGAGCGCAACTGTGGCTGCCAGTCGGGTTGGGCGGCCAACTGCTCCAAGGCAGCCTGCAACTGCCGCTCCATGGCGGAGAGATGCTGCTGGGCTTGGGCGTACTGTTCCTGCAGATGGCGGTGCTCTTGCTGCCAACGGGTAACTTCCGCCTGGGCTTGAGAGAGGGCCACTTGCAGCGCTTCGGCCTGGGCCTGCCACTGCTGTTGAAGCTGTTGCTGCGCCAGGGATCCCTGGCGCAGATGCTCCTGCTGAGCTTGCAAAGCCGCCAATTGAGCTTGGGCTTCGGCCAGGGCTGCTTCTAGCTCTTGCCGTTGTTCCCGCCAGCGCTGCTCGGCCTCGGCTTCCGTCTCGGCATAGCCCGCCAAACGGGCCTCGAGGTGTTCCCGTTGCTCCTGCCAGGCTGCCTGTTGGTCGCTGTACAAAGCCCGCAGGCTGCTCAGCTCCGCCTGAGTTTCGGCAATTTGAGTGCGGGCCAGAGAAAGCTCTGCCTTAAAGCGTTGCAGCATTTCCACCCGCTTTTCCGCCACATCCTGGGCTTCCAGCAGAGAGGCCTGCAGCTCCTGCTGGCGCTGTTCCCATTGACGGCGCTCCTGAGCGTGGGCCAAGCGTAGCTGCTCAATCTGCTCCTGCAGGGCCTCGATATCCTGCCGCTGCCGTTCATTTAAGCGTTGCCGAGCAGCAAGCTGAGCTTCCTGATCCGAGATCTGGACTTTCTGAGCCGCCAAAGTCTGCTGCAACTGTTGCAAGAGATGCTCCCGCTCCTGCAGCGCCTTCTCTTGTTCGGCCACCTTCTGGTGCAAAGCCTGCAGTTGTTCCTGAAGAACTCGCCGCTCTTGGAGCTCGGCTTCGGCTTTGAGCAGACGGCTCTCCAAGGGCTGTTGCTGCCTCAGGGCCAAATGGCGCTCCGTGCTGGGATCCGGCTCGGATGCTGAACAGCCCGCATGAGTCTCTGAAAGGATGGGATCCGAGTCACCTGAAGAGGGAGCACGCATAGATTGAAGGAGAGATGAAGAAGCGGGAGCAAATGATAAAGTTCCCTGCAGTATAGAGAGATTTTTGGGCGGGTTCAAGCCAGAAGGGTGATCTTGTAAAATCTCCTGCTGCTCCGCACGGCGCGGAGTGCTATCGGCCTGTTTTGGCCGCGCTCTTGCTTCTGAGGTTCCCAAATCCCCGGACTGGGCAGAAGGGCTTGGCTTACTTTTTTTCGGCCGCGAGGCCCGATCCCGACCGGAAGAGGTCTCCCCTTGCTTGGGCGTGCTCTGAGAGTCTGCCACCTTGCCCCCTTTCATCGCCCACAACACCCACCCCCG
>NZ_JANSIC010000020.1:2224-16437 GCF_047461955.1 Synechococcus sp. R55.7 | reverse complement strand
AGCTCCTGCCGCAGCAGCGCCACCAAAGCGTTAGTGGATTGGTCGTAGAGGCTGGTCACCAGCTTGGGGTAGAGCCCAATGCCAATGATGGGGATCAACAGGCAGGCGATGATGAACACCTCGCGTGGCTCAGCATCTACCAATTCTTCGTGTTCGGTGAGCTCTTTGTTCTCTGGGCCAAAGAAAATCTGCCGCAACATCGACAGCAGGTAGATGGGGGTCAGGATCACCCCAACTGCTGCCAGGAAAACCACCACCAACCGGAAGGGGAGAGAGTAGGCATCGGTGGTGGCCATGCCGATAAACACCATGATCTCGGCCACAAAGCCGCTCATGCCGGGTAGGGCTAGCGAAGCCAGGGAGCAGGCGGTGAACATGGAGAAGATCTTGGGCATCTTCAGGCCAACGCCGCCCATTTCCTCCAGCTCCAGCGTATGGGTGCGGTCGTAGGTGGCCCCCACCAAAAAGAACAGGCTGGCCCCGATCAGCCCGTGGGAGATCATCTGCAGCATGGCGCCGCTCATGCCGATCTCCGTCAGGGATCCGATACCGATGAGCACGAAGCCCATGTGGCTGATGGAAGAGTAGGCGATCTTCCGTTTCAGGTTGCGCTGGGCAAAAGAGGTGAGGGCGGCAAAGATGATGTTCACCACCCCCAACACGATCAGCACCGGCGCAAAGTAAAGATGAGCATCCGGCAGCATGCCCGCATTCATGCGCATCAGGGCATAGCCCCCCATCTTGAGCAGGATCCCGGCCAGCAACATGTGCACCGGCGCAGTGGCCTCGCCGTGGGCATCGGGCAGCCAAGTGTGCAAGGGGAAAATGGGCAGCTTCACCCCATAGGCAATGAGGAAGGCCCCATACATCAGCAGTTGGAAGGTGAGTGGATAGGTCTTGTGGGCCAGATCCGTCATGTCAAAGCTGATGGGATCCCCGTAGAAGGCCATAGCCAGACCTGCCACCAGGATAAACAGGGAGCTGAGAGCCGTGTAGAGGATGAACTTGGTGGCCGCATACAGGCGGTTGTATCCCCCCCAAATGGAGAGGAGCAAGTACACCGGGATCAGCTCCAATTCCCACATCAGGAAAAACAGCAACATGTCCTGCACGGCAAACACCCCGATCTGCCCGCCATACATGGCCAGCATCAAAAAGTAGAAGAGGCGAGGTTTGAGGGTGACCGGCCAAGCGGCCAAGATGGCTAGGGTAGTGATAAACGCCGTGAGCAGGATCAGGGGCATGGAGAGGCCATCAGCCCCCACCGACCAACTCAAGCCCACTTGGGGTACCCAGGTGTAGCGCTCCAGCAGTTGCAAACCTGTCTGGCCGGGATCGTAGCCGACATAGAAGCCGGCCAGCAGAATCAGCAGATCCGTGACCGCAATGAACAAAGCAAACCAGCGGATCCGCTCGGCCAACTTTTGTGCGTAGGCGCGGGTACTGGGATCCCCAGCCGGTGCTGGGATCAGGGGAATAAATAGGGCGGCCAACACAGGGTAAGCGATGACCGTGGTCAGCCAAGGAAACTCGTGCAAGCTGGGCAGCGCCATGGATGTAACCTCGCTTGTGCCATACCATCAGGGGGATCCCTGCCGGCTGCAATCCGACAGCCCTTTACCAGAATCGCCCTTGAGTATCTATGCTTAGCAAATCTACAGGATTATCTTAAGGCTCCCTCTCCCTTTGCGTTGGGATCCCTGGGATGGAGCAGATGCATGGGTGGATGTTGTACCCGAAAATCAAAATATAGTCTTCCACTGTTCTCACAAGGTAACCGATCTCATCATGCCTCAGCCCAAACTGATCATCCACGGCGGAGCCGGCAGCGCCCTGGAAGGGGAAAGCAGCCTGGAAAAAGTGAGGGGATCCCTGCAGCAGGTGGTGGAGAGCACCTACGAGCTGCTGTTGGCTGGGCAGAGTGCCGAGGCGGCGGTGATGCATGCCTGCCAGTTGCTGGAGGATGATCCGCTCTACAATGCCGGGACGGGGTCGGTCTTGCAATCGGATGGGCAAATCCGCATGAGCGCCGCTCTCATGAACGGGGCCACCCAGTCTTTTAGCGGGGTGATCAACGTCAGCCGAGTTCAGCATCCCATCCTCATGGCCCAGGCTCTGCAATCAAGCCCGGATCGCGTGGTGGCCGAACAAGGGGCAGCAGAGCTGGCGCGGGAGCTGCAGTTGCCGGTCTATGATCCGGCCACTCTCAAGCGGGTTCAAGAGTGGGTGCAGTTGCGCCAAACCCATCCCCCGACCAGGGTTCTCACCGCTCTGGCCATGGGCACGGTGGGGGCGGTGGCGCTGGATCAACAGGGGCAAATCTGTGCCGGCACCTCCACCGGCGGGCGGGGGTTCGAACGGGTGGGGCGAGTAAGCGATTCGGCCACTCCGGCGGGAACCTATGCCAGTGCGGCGGCGGGGGTCAGTTGTACTGGTGTCGGGGAAGATATTTTGGATGAGAGCTTGGCGGTGCGGATTGTGATTCGAGTGGAAGATGGCCTCAGCCTGAAGGCTGCCATGGCCAAGTCTTTTCAAGAGGCCCGCCAACGTCGCCGCTCCTTTGGGGCCATTGCTCTATCGCGCTCGGGCGAGATTGCTTGGGATACCACCACCGACCTACTGCTGGCCGCCTATCACGATGGGCAGGGGATCGGCTTGACGATCTAAACTTCTAGCCGGGCTTGCGGGATTAGACCTGGACAAGCCTGAGGCGGTTGGATAAGAGTAGGATAAGAGTAGAAATAGTACTTAAACAAACCAAGTCTGCCCCCTGGCGGGCCACTGTAGAGCGTTTATGGCACTTCACGCGGAGTTGCACCGTCATTTGGGCGGTTCGGTTGTCCCCCGAATTCTGTGGCGCTATTTTCACCGCCAGGGATCCCCTGTGGCAGAGCGCTTTCCCACCTATGCCGAGTTTGAGGAGTTCTACACCCGCCCGCGCAACACCCTCGAGGATTACCTGGAGCTGCACACGCTGGTGGAACAGGTGCAGACCCTGGAAACCCTGCCCTATTTTATCTACCGCCTGCTGCGGGGAGCCTACGTCTTTGAGGATCTGGCCTACCTGGAGATTCGCTACACCCCCTACCTGCGCACGGATCCCAGCCTGGATGAGGGGGAGCGCCTCAAGCAGATGCGCCAGGTGATCGAGACGGTAGGACAAGCCAGTCAACAGCGAGAGTATCCCATCGTCACCACCCAGATCGTCTGTTTGCACTCACGCCTGCCCAGCCACATCAACCGGGCCATGGTGGAAGCTGCCGCCGAGTCGGAGTATGTGTGTGCCATCGACCTGGCCGGGGGAGACAAGCCCTACGGCGAACGGATGGACGAGTGGATTGAGCTGTTCAAGTATGCGCTGGCCCGCGGCCTGAAAACCACTGCCCACCTGTACGAAACTTTGGATGGCTGCTACCCACAGTTGCTGCCCTATGTCTCGCGGATCGGCCACGGCATTCAGATCCCCCTCCACTATCCAGAATTGCTGCCGGAGCTGGCGCGGCGAGGACAATGCCTAGAAGTTTGTCCCACCACCTATCTAAAAACGGGAACTCTGCCCAGTTTGGAGCCCCTCAAGATTGTCTTTGACCGCTGCTTTGACGCGGGGGTGGATATTGCCATCTGCACCGACAACGCCGGCTTGCACAATGTACGCCTGCCGTTTGAGTACGAGAACCTGCTGACCCACGACATCATCGATTTCGAGCAGCTCAAACACTGCCAGGAAGCAGCTTTTCGTCACGCTTTTGCCTGGCCCTATAAGGGGCGTCCGGCCTCATTGTTGTCGGAGTTGCAGCAGGGGGTATCTGCTTCTTTGGTGGCTC
The DNA here is from genome assembly GCF_047461955.1 of Synechococcus sp. R55.7. Classification (NCBI taxonomy): domain Bacteria; kingdom Bacillati; phylum Cyanobacteriota; class Cyanophyceae; order Synechococcales; family Synechococcaceae; genus Synechococcus; species Synechococcus sp. R55.7. The sequence goes on along the minus strand of NZ_JANSIC010000020.1, from coordinate 12,613 downwards.
TCTGACCGCCTCAGCGGGATGGAGTCCTTGTTTTTCATCCCGACTTCTCGAAAACAGGGAAGGGATCCGTAACAGAGACAGGGGCAGCTTTCGCAAGGGAAATGACCGCTTGGATCCCTTGTGCAGAGCGATGTTGAGCGGCATCTGAGGGTGGATAGAGCCCGACAGAATCCAATGCTGAGTCTACTGAGCCAAACATGAAGGTTTATATCAGCGCCGATATTGAAGGGATCGCCGGCATCAGCCATTGGGATGAGGCCACCATCGGCCAGCCGGGTTACGAGGCATTCCGAGAGCAGATGACCCGAGCAGTGATCGCGGCTTGTGAGGGATCCCTGGCTGCCGGAGCCACGCAGATCACAGTCAAAGATGCCCATGACTCCGGGCGGAACCTCATCCCCGAACGGTTGCCGGAGCCGGTGCAACTCATCCGCGGCTGGAGCGGCCACCCCTACTGTATGGTGCAAGAGTTGGATCGCAGTTACGATGCCCTGCTCCTAATCGGCTATCATGCCCGCGCCGGATCTGCTGCCAACCCCCTCGCCCACACCTACACCACCGAAGTTAGCCAAATCCGACTGAACGGCCAGGCCATCGCCGAGTTTCACCTGGTCAGCCTCACGGCTGCCTATGAGGGAGTCCCAGTTGTGTTTGTAGCCGGAGATGCGGAGGTGTGTGCCGCAGCGAAAGCTTATGACGCCCACATCGAGACGGTGGTCACCCACAAAGGGATAGGCCAGTCGGTCATTACGCCACATCCGCAGCAGGTTCTACAGGCCATCCGCCAAGGTGTAGAGGGATCCCTGAGGCGGCTGTCGGCCTACCGTCCTCGCCCACTGCCGGATCACTTTCAATTGGAAGTGGACTACAAGGATCCCGCTCGGGCCTACCGCAAGTCTTTTTATCCCGGCTGCCGGTGGATTGCCGATTCCACGGTTCGGCTGGAAGTTTCCGAGTGGTTTGAGGTGTTGCGGGCTTTGGAGTTTATCGTGCTCACCTAGCCAGGGATCCAAGCGGCATCTGGATGAGGCGAGCAGCAGCTTCCCTGAGGCTGGTCTCGGAAAGGTCAGACAGCTCAATCCGGGCCCGAAGGCGATTGAAGTTTTGCTGCAGCCCGTGTCGATAGGTGGGGTCGTAGTGCTGCTCCAGCAACTCCTGCACAAACTGCGGCCAGTCTTGGGCGTCGATCAGCTCAAACCAACGCTGCAGGCGGGCCTGGCCAAGACGGGACTTCAGAGGCAGCAATTTCCCCTTTAGCGCTTGGGGGTGAGCAATCCAGTGGGGATAGTGGGCGATTAACCCCTTCACCCGCTCCTCTAGAGGCAACTGCACTTCGACACAGTCGGCTTGGGTAAGGGCTTGCCAAAGGGCAGGCGGCAGATGGAGCTGGCCCACTTTGGCACTCTCAGCCTCCACCCAGACTGGCTTGGCGGGATCCCACTGGAGAAAAACCTGCACCAGTTGACTTTCAAAGCTCTTCTGACTGGGCTGTGGCACCCCCCACTCGGCCCCCAGGAGGGATCCCCGGTGACAGGCCAGCTTTTCCAGATCGAGAACTTGGGATCCCTGTTGGCGCAGATGGTGAAGCAACTGGGTTTTGCCGCTCCCTGTTGGTCCGCAGAGCACTCGGTAGGTAAATTCCTGGGGCAAGATCTGCAGCTGTCGGCGCACCCAGGCCCGGTAGGTTTTGTAGCCACCTTGCAAAACCGTAACCTGCCAGCCCACCTGGGACAACACCAATGCCAAGCTGGCAGAGCGCTGCCCTCCCCGCCAGCAGTAGATTAGGGGCCGGTAATCGCGATCTTTATCGGCAAAATGGGTTTGCAAGTGGCGACTGATGTTCTGGGCCACCAAGCTTGCCCCTCGTTTGCGGGCTGTAAAGGGATCCACCTGCTTGTAGAGCGTGCCCACCTCCGCCCGTTCTGTATCGTAGAGTACAGGCAAGTTGATGGCTCCCGGCCAATGATCCTCTGCGAACTCTGCCGGAGAGCGCACATCGATAATTTCGCTGTAGGTGTGCAGCCAGGGCTCTGCAGTGAAGTGAATCGGAGGAGACACAAACCTGTGGATGGAAATGGCAAGCTGTGTTCTATCTTGGCAGGGTTCTGGCCAAGGCTCACCGCCCCAGCTTTAACTTGGGAGAGCCGAGGTCAAGCGCAGGGTGACCCGAAGGCTTGGGTTGGATATCCCTCTTGATTGGGCTTTTGCTCTTTCTTTGCTCTTTATTGAATTGATTTGCCAGAGGTGCTATGGGATCCTATATTGCGGCAGAACCTTACCCCTATCCCTACAACGGTGACTTACGGCCTGAGAACACCGCCCTGATCGTCATCGATATGCAGACCGATTTCTGCGGGGTAGGTGGCTATGTAGACAAAATGGGCTACGACATTTCCCTCACCCGTGCCCCCATAGAGCCGATCCGACGGGTTTTGGCGGCAATGCGAGCCCTGGGTTTTTTCATCGTGCATACCCGCGAAGGCCATCGCCCCGATCTATCAGATTTGCCGGAAAACAAGCGCTGGCGCAGTCAACGCATTGGGGCAGGCATTGGGGATCCCGGTCCCTGTGGGCGCATCCTGGTGCGAGGAGAACCCGGCTGGGAAATTATCCCGGAACTGGCTCCTCTGCCAGGGGAGGTGATCATCGACAAGCCGGGCAAAGGCGCTTTCTATGCCACCGATCTGGACTTAATCCTGAGGCGCAAAGGCATCCAAAACCTGATCTTGACGGGCATCACCACCGATGTATGCGTCCACACCACCATGCGAGAAGCCAACGACCGGGGCTATGAATGTTTGTTGCTATCCGATTGCACAGGTGCCACAGACTACGGAAATTATCTCGCTGCTCTGAAGATGATCCAGATGCAAGGGGGGGTTTTCGGGGCAGTTGCCGATTCAGGTGCCCTGATAGCAGTACTTCAGGAACTCAAAACCGACTAGACCTCGTTTCTTTACGTGTCTTTACGTGAGACACCCAAACCAGGAGATCTTGACCAACCATGACTACCACTGCCCAAACTGAAATCTCAACAGCACGGAAAGCCCCCCCGGAACTGGAGGTCGTCAACCTCACCAAGCGATTTGGATCCCTGTTGGCCCTAGACCACGTCTCGATGAAACTCAAGCCGGGATCCCTTCATGCCTTACTTGGGGAAAACGGAGCCGGGAAAAGCACCCTCGTCAAGTGCGTGATGGGCTTTTATCATGCTGACTCTGGCGATGTTTGCATTGATAAACGAGCTCGTGCCATCCACAGCCCACGGGATGCCTATCACTACGGCATTGGCATGGTGTACCAACATTTCACCTCTGTACCCGCCATGACTGTGGCGGAAAACTTGGTCTTGGCCCGCCCAGATTTGCCTTTGGTGATTGACTGGAAAGAAGAGGAAAAAAAGCTGGCAGATTTTATGGAAACAGCCCCTTTCCAAGTCAACTTGCGGGCTTTTGTTTCCGAACTATCGGCAGGAGAAAAGCAGAAGGTCGAGATCCTCAAGCAGCTTTATTTGAACACCAAGATCCTGATCTTGGACGAGCCTACTTCTGTGCTCACGCCAGAGGAAGCCGACGAAGTCTTGGGCCTTGTGCGTCGTTCGGTGGAAGCTGGCGACCTGAGTGTATTGCTCATTACCCACAAGTTTCGCGAGGTGAATGCCTTTGCCGATGAGGTGACGGTGTTGCGACGTGGGAAGCTGGCCGGCCATGGACAAGTGAAAGATTTATCCACAGCAGAAATGGCCGAAATGATGCTGGGCCGGCAACAGGTGCAGATCCAGTTGGAGAAAGCCTTGGTCAAAGGGGGATCCCCTCTGCTGGAAATTGAAGGGATCCAGGCTGACAAGGACAATGGCTTGCCCGCTGTGCGGGGGGTGACCCTGACTGTTCATGGAGGTGAGATTGTGGGAATTGCCGGCGTTTCCGGCAACGGCCAGCGGGAGTTGATGGAAGTCTTGGCCGGGCAGCGGATGGCTACAGCCGGGCAGATCAAGATCAACGGGCAACTGTACAGGGCCACCCGCGCAGAAATGGTGCGCCACCGGGTTTGCTGTTTGCCGGAGGAACCTCTGAGAAATGCCTCGATCCCCAACATGAGCGTTGGCGAAAACTTGGCCCTGCGTCGTTATGACCGGGATCCTATGGCCAAAGGTTGGATGTTGATCTGGCAAGAGATTTGGCGCTCTGCCCGCGCGTTAATCGAGCAATTTAAGGTGAAAACGCCTGCAGCCCAAACTCCCATCAGCCACCTGTCGGGGGGTAATGTCCAGCGAGCCATTTTGGCACGGGAACTCGCCGGAGATCCACAAATTTTGATCGCCGCCAATCCTTGTTTTGGTCTGGACTTTGCGGCAGTAGATTACATTCACTCGCAGATTGTGGATGCTCGTAACCGAGGAGTTGCCGTCTTGCTGATCAGCGAAGATCTGGACGAGCTTCTCAAGCTCTCCGATCGTTTGCTGGTGATGGCGGGCGGTCGGATCGTCTATGAAAGTCCTATCAGCAGCGTGGATCTCAAAGAAGTTGGCCACAAGATGGGCGGACATTAAGCATTAAGTGATTTGGTAAGTAATCAGCAGTGAATATGACATGGCTTCCCCTCAAATGGAGAGGTGAGCCCGAACTTTTTCTTCATCCATCTGGTTGGTCGGCCCCTCCATGATAAGGGATCCATTCTCCATGAGATAAAAATAATCGGCTAGGCTTTGGGCAAACTCAAAATACTGCTCCACCAGCAACACCGAAACGCCCCGCTCCTTTTGAATGCGGCTGATGGCTTCTTCGATCTCGATAATGATAGAGGGCTGGATCCCTTCTGTGGGCTCATCCAGGAGCAAAAGTTTGGGCTCCGCCACCAAAGCTCTGGCGATGGCCAGTTGCTGCTGCTGCCCACCGCTCAAATCCCCACCCAGCCGTTTAAGAAAAGAACGCAGAATTGGGAATAGGTCATAGACAAACTCAGGTATGATCCGTTCTCTGTCCGGTGCCGCTTCTAGCCCCACCAGCAGGTTTTCCTCAACCGTTAGGCGGGGAAATATCTCTCGACCTTGGGGCACATAGCCGATACCGGCACGGGCTCGCCAATTGGGAGGGTAATGGTTGATAGGACGGCCCTCAAAAGCAATTTTGCCTGTGCAGTCTTTCAGAAGTCCCATCAGGGCTTTAAGTGTGGTGGTTTTGCCCATACCATTGCGGCCCAGAAGGCAAACCGCTTGGCCGGGAAAGATCTTAAAAGAGAGATCCTTCACAATTAAACTCTGACCATAGTAAACCCTCAAGTTGGAGACCTCCAGGAGAGGCCCGGATCCATCTCGGGATAAGTTTTGTGTTGCGGTCGCGTTTTCCGTATTCATAGGCCTGCGCATGAGTCGATTAGATACAGAACTATAGCCTCTTTGCTTAGTTTTTCCCCTTGTGGGATCCGAGATAGACCTCAATCACTCGCGGGTCGTTTTTCACATCCTCAAAGGTACCTTCGCACAGCACCGAGCCTTGGTGTAAAACGGTAACCTTGCGGGCAATTTGTCGGACAAACACCATGTCATGTTCGATCACCAAAATGGTGTGGCTTTGGGCTAAGGATTGAATTAACTCTCCTGTAGCTTCTGTTTCTTTGTCCGTCATCCCGGCCACGCATTCATCCAGCAGCAGCAAATCCGGATCTTGAGCAATCACCATGCCGATCTCCAGCCATTGCTTTTCTCCGTGGGAAAGCAGCCCTGCCGGAACCCGATCCTTACGGCTGAGGCCAATGGTTTCCAAAAGAGCATCCGTTTTTTCTCGCAGATGCTTTTTGCCCAATAGGGTGGAAAAAACCCTTTTGTCAGGGTTGAGGGATAGCTCCAAGTTTTCTCGCACGCTCAAGTTTTGATAGACCCGCGGCGTCTGAAACTTGCGCCCAACACCCAAAATCGAGATCTCATGTTCCTTGAGCTTGGTCAGATCTTTTCCTTTAAACAGCACCCGGCCTCGAGTAGGCTTAACCTTGCCCGTCAGCACATCGAGAAACGTAGTCTTGCCTGCCCCATTGGGGCCGATGACCACCCGCAGCTCCCCTTCCTCCAGAGAGAAGTTCAGCCTGTCCAAAGCCTTAAAGCCGTCGAAGCTGACGGTGAGATCCTGAGTTTGTAAAATTTGTCGGGTGGCGGTGGGAGCTGCAGTAAGCATAGGGATCACATCCAAGAACGGAAAGGCCAAAGGTCAAACCGGATTCTCAACCCATCAAATAAACCCATCAAATAGGAGAGGAAACTTGGCATCGCTGGCTCACCCATCAGATCTGGGATCCTTTTACTCTGAACTTGCACCTTGCGTATGATGCACATCGACAGAAAGCCAGATTTAAGCTGGGGAAGTATCTGCCAAACGCCTGCGCCAAAGCTGGACAGTGACCCAAAGCTGCCTGCCTTGGGTGCGCACCCAACCCACCAGTCCATCCGGCAGCACCAGCACCACCAACAGGAACAATCCCCCCTGGAAAAACAGCCAAATCTCCGGAAAATTTTCGCTCAGCAAGCTCTTGGCAAAGTTAACCAACAGAGCCCCCAGCACCGCCCCCACCAAACTGGCCCGACCGCCCACCGCCACCCAGATTACCATCTCAATGGAAAAGGGAACGGCCATCGCATTGGGAGAGATGATCCCAGTTTGCAAGGTAAACAAAGCTCCGGCAACACCCGCCAGGGCAGCAGACACGGCAAACACCAGAACTTTAAAGCCGGTGGGATCGTAGCCGGAAAAACGAACCCGCGGCTCGTCATCTCGAATGGCTACCAGGATCCGACCGAATAAGCCGCTGGTCAGCCAACGACAGAGAAGGTAAGCCAAAACCACCGCCAGAACTGTAGTGACATAGACAGCGAAGCGCATCTCGGACGAGTTGACATCCAGGCCAAACAAAGTCTGGAAGTTGGTCAGGCCGTTGGTGCCATTAATTAAGCGCTGTTGGCCGTTGAAGAAGTTAAAGAAAATAATCGTGGTGGCCTGAGTTAAAATGGAAAAATAAACCCCTCGGATGCGATTTCTCACCACCAAATACCCCAGGGCTGCCGCCACCAAAGCCGGGATCAAGACCACAGCAACAGCCGTAAACGGAAACGAATAAAAGGGATACCAAAACCAGGGCAATTCCGTTACCCCGTAGAGGCTGAAAAACTCCGGTATCTGACCTTCCGGCAATTGCAATTTCAGGTGCATCCCCAGAGCGTAGCCCCCCAAGGCAAAGAACACCCCATGCCCCAGGCTGAGCATGCCGGTATAGCCCCAGATGAGGTCGATTCCCAAAGCTACAATGCTGAGGGCCAGAAACCGCCCCAACAAGTTGAGCCGAAAGCCAGACAGCACAGTTGGGGCCACAAAGATCAAGGCCAGCACCAAAACGATGAGGATCCCGGCCTCCCACAGAAGCTTGCGAGAAGAATTGGGATCCCCACCCGCGGCGGGAGCAGCCACTTCATGATCAGCACGGGGGGAATGAACCAGTTTCATGGGCTTTGTGAGGGAGTAGAAGATGGAGAGTCTGGTCCTAGAGTTTTCGCCAAGCGAGATCATTCCCTAGGCATCCACCATACGACCTTTTTCGGGGAAAAGGCCCCGAGGTCGCACCTGCAAAAAGGCCACGATCAAAGCAAAGACCATCACCTTGGCCATGCTCGTGGTGGCAAAAAAGTTGAGGGTATCGGTCAGGATGGGCACGTTGGGAAAAATCAAAGCCAGCGTCCCGGAACCGATGACAAAGTTGGCAATCCCGATCCCAAGCGCTGCCACAATGCTGCCCAAAAGCTTACCGACACCCCCCACGACGACCACCATAAAGGTATCCACGATGTAGTTTTGGCCGGTGTTCGGCCCCACGGATCCCAGCAGGCTGACCGCCACGCCGGCTACTCCCGCCAGACCCGAACCGATGGCAAAGGTAAGGGCATCCACCTTTTGCGTGGGGATCCCTACACAGGCACTCATGGCCCGATTCTGGGTAACCGCCCGGATGCGCAGCCCCCAGCGGGTGCGCTGCAAGAAGAAGTACAGCCCTAGGATGCAGAAGACAGTGAGGGCGATGATAAACAGGCGGGTATTGGGCAAAAACAGGCTGCCCACCGGGATCCCACCCCCCAGCCAACGGGGAGCGGTCACATCTTTGTTCTGGGCTCCAAACCAGGGTTGAGTGACTGCTAAAGCATAGGTTTGCGCCAGCACCCGCCCCCCCACCGCTGCAATGGCCGTGGAAAGCACCAGTAGCAGCGCCAGCGTCCACCCTTTGAGGCGCGGCCAATCCGTTCGCCTGGCCAAGAGCCACCAGCCGCCAAAAAAGAGCACCGCGAAGGCCCCCAAGCGGAAAGCCAGCACCCAATTGACGCTGCGCACAAACTGCTGCAGGATCAGGCTCACACCCCAAGTGGCCAGAAGGGTTTCCAGCGGTCGGCCATACAAAAAGCGGATCACCCCCCGCTCCAAGGCCAGCCCTACCAGAGCCGTGACGGCAAAGGCAGCTACCAAAGCTGGAAAGATGTACAGATCCCGCCAGGGATCCCCTAGGGGACGAAAGGCATTTTGCACGACGAAGGTGGTGTAGGCCCCCAACATCATCAGCTCCCCATGGGCCATGTTGATGACCCCCATGAGGCCGAAAACAATGGCCAAGCCCAATGCGGCTATTAGCAAGACGGTGCCGATGCTAATGCCGTTGAACAAGCTGTCCAGGAGCAAGGTCATGGGCAGGGGATCCTCCTTCCAACTAAACTAGGGAGGCTAACCGAGCATCTAGGCGGGATCCCCGACCCTATCCAAACGGCAAGGGATCCCAGCCCTGGCCAGGACTAGCTGACTTTGTAGCGACCGCCCTTGGCCGGATCTGACCAATCGCAGGCAAAGCCCTTGGTCTCTGCCACAAACTGGTTCCAGGGCTGCGGCTCCACGGCATCCGTAGAAAAGATGACATCAAACAAACCGTCAGAGCGCACCTGGCCGATCCGCACATACTTGGTCAGGTGGTGATTGGTGTTCATGGTTACCAAGCCTTCTGGGGCATCAAAGGTCTGGCCATAGGCTGCCTGCCGCACGGCGTCGATCTCCACCGTTCCCGCTTTTTCTGCCGCCTGCTTCCAGATGTAAACCATGATGTAGGCGGCTTCCATCGGGTCGTTGGTGACGCGGTTTTGGCCGTATTCTGCCTTGAAAGCTTCCACAAACTTCTTGTTGGCAGGCGTATCCACCGTCATAAAGTAGTTCCAGGCGGCGAAGTGCCCTTCCAAGAATTCGGGGCCAATGGCCTGCACCTCTTCTTCGGCAATGCTGACGGACATGGAAGGATAACGATCCGGCCCCAGCCCTGCCCCTTTCAGTTGTTTGAAAAAGGCCACGTTGCTGTCGCCGTTCAAGCTGTTGTAGATCACACCGCCATTGGGAAGAGCGGCCCGGATCTTGCTGATGATGGGAGTAACTTCTGTGTTGCCCAAAGGCAGATAGTCTTCACCCACCACTTTGCCCCCCAGGGCTTCCAACTGGGCCTTGATGATGGTGTTGGCCGTGCGGGGGAACACGTAGTCGGATCCCACCAGGAAGAACTCTTTGCCCTTGTTCTTGAGCAGCCATTCCACCGAAGGCTCGATCTGCTGGTTGGGGGCAGCGCCGGTGTAGAAGATGTTTTTGGAGCACTCTTGTCCTTCGTACTGCACGGGATACCAGAGCAGGTGCTGCTTGGATTCAAACACCGGCAAAACCGCTTTGCGACTGGCCGAAGTCCAGCAGCCGAATACCGTTGCCACCTTGTCCACATCGATCAATTTGGTGGCTTTCTCGGCAAAGGTTGGCCAATCGGAAGCCCCATCCTCGATAATCGGCTCGATCTGCTTGCCCAAAACCCCACCGGCGGCATTGATCTCTTTGATAGCCAGCTTTTCCGCATCCACCACGCTGGTTTCTGAAATGGCCATGGTGCCGCTGAGGGAGTGCAAAATGCCAACGCGGATGGTCTCTCCCTGGGCGTAGGCGGGCACGGATCGCTTCACCCAGATCTGCGGCCCTAGGGCAGCCCCGGCTCCGGCCAGAGCGCCCATTTTCAGCACTTGACGACGATTAAATGATAGAGCCATCGGTGATCTCCGAAACGAAGTGAGTGCAAAGGGTATTAAGAAGTCCAGTTGTTGCAGCAGCCCGGCCAACAGAGGGAAGCACTTAGCTCATCACCTCGCCCATGTGTTAAATTTGCCCAACTGCAGTCGGCTGAGGCTTTCACCGAATGCCTTCCCAACATCAACAGAGGAAAAGGCTAATCCTGCAGTCGAGAAAGCGTTGTGCATCCCTGTTGCCTTAACGTGTTCCATCAAACCCATTCGGCCCGGAGAGAATTGTATCGTGGGATACCTTTTCCCAGAATCCGAGCCCTTTCCCC
>NZ_JANSIC010000020.1:0-2124 GCF_047461955.1 Synechococcus sp. R55.7 | reverse complement strand
AGGCAGGGATCCCTTGCTGCCGGCATAATAGGGGTTCTGGGGTCGAGAATTAGTTGAGAGTTAACAGCTTATGGTGCAACAGGCCGGCTATGGATCTTGGCGATCCCCGATTACCGCTGACCTGGTGGTGACGGGATCCCTGCGCTTGGGACAGATGGTTTGGGATCAGGGGGATCTCTACTGGACGGAGGGCCGCCCGCAAGAAAAAGGGCGCAATGTGTTGATGCGGCGCTCTGCCGACGGGATCCTGGTGGAGCTGACACCGGCACCTTTCAATGTGCGGACACGGGTGCATGAGTATGGGGGTGGAGCTTATTGGGTGTCGGCAGGGGTAGTGTATTTTTGCAACTTCGCTGACCAACGGCTCTACCGCCTGCTGCCGGGTTCAGATCCCCAGCCCCTGACGGAAGCAGGCCCCTATCGCTATGCAGATGGGGTGGTGGATCGGGCGCGTGGACGCATCCTCTGTGTGCGGGAAGATCACAGCCGCCAGGGAGAGCCGGAAAACAGCCTTGTCTCGATTGACTTGGAAAGCGGATCCCAGCGCGTTTTGGCCTCTGGGCACAATTTCTATGCCAACCCTCGCCTCAGCCCCGATGGCCAGACCTTGGTATGGCTGACCTGGGATCACCCCCAAATGCCCTGGGACGGCACAGAGCTGTGGCGGTCTGAGGTGAACCCTGACGGCAGCTTGGGAGAACCTCAAAAGCTGGCCGGTGGCCCTGCCGAGTCGATCTTCCAGCCCCAGTGGTCACCGCAAGGGGATCTCTACTTTGTTTCCGATTGCAGCGGCTGGTGGAACCTCTATCGCTGGGATCCCCAGGGCCCCATTCCCCTCTGCCCTATGGAAGCGGAGTTTGGAGAGCCGCAGTGGGTGTTTGGCCTGAGCACCTACGGCTTCTGTGGCGATGGGCGCATCCTGGCCTGTTATGAACAAGACGGGCTGTCTCATCTGGCTTATCTGGATCCCCATTCAGGACAGTTGGCAGGGATCCCCTTGCCCTACACCCAGATCAGCGGTTTGCAGGTGAGTGGGGAAAAAGCCGCTTTCCTGGCCGGATCCCCGACGGAAGCCACTGCCTTGGTCTGCCTAGACTTACCCTCCAGCCAAGTGGAGGTGGTGGCCCGTTCCAGCAGCGTGGCGGTGGATCCCGACTATCTGTCGATCCCAGAGCCCATTGTTTTTCCCACCGGTGGCGGCAAGGAAGTGGCCTATGCTTTCTTCTATCCCCCCAAGAACCGCGACTTTGTTGCTCCCACTGGCGAAAAGCCACCCCTGCTGGTGAAAAGCCACGGCGGGCCCACCGGGGCGACGGCAGCCGTGCTCAACCTGGGGATCCAATACTGGACCAGTCGGGGGATTGCCGTTTTGGATGTGAACTACCGGGGCAGCAGCGGCTACGGACGGGCCTATCGGGATGCTCTCAAAGGCCGGTGGGGCCTGGTAGATGTGGAAGATTGCATTGCCGGAGCTCAATTTTTGGCAGAACAGGGCAAGGTGGATGGGGAACGGCTGCTCATTCAAGGGGGCAGCGCTGGCGGCTATACCACGTTGGCGGCCTTGACCTTCCACGCCGTCTTCCGAGCAGGTGCCAGCTACTACGGGGTGAGCGATCTAGAAGCCCTGGCCCAGGAGACCCACAAGTTCGAGTCTCGCTACTTGGACAGCCTCATTGGCCCCTACCCAGAGCGGCGGGATCTCTACCGGGAGCGTTCCCCCATTCATCACCTGGAGGGCCTCAATTGTCCGGTTATCTTCTTCCAAGGGTTGGAAGACGCCATCGTGCCCCCCAATCAGGCGGAGAGGATGGTGGCAGCGCTGCGGGCCAAAGGGATCCCAGTGGCCTATGTGCCCTTCGAGGGAGAGCAACACGGCTTTCGCCAGGCGGCCAACATCAAACGGGCTTTGGAGGCAGAGCTTTACTTTTATGCCCAGGTGTTGGGGTTTCCGCTGGCAGAACCTCTTGAGCCGGTTCGGATCGAGAACTTGGACACCTGATGATGACTGCTCAATGGGTCGAATAGAAAGGGATCCCGTCCCATCTATGGCCCATTGTTGCTCCACAACGCTGTCGCGACAGAGCAGCCCCTCTATGATGGACTTACCAGCCAACCCGGATGGAG
>NZ_JANSIC010000019.1:0-16639 GCF_047461955.1 Synechococcus sp. R55.7 | reverse complement strand
GTTGATCGGGATCCTCTCGACCCTGCTGGCCGTGATGGCTTGGCTGCCCTAGAGGCGGGTATAACCCTCGCCGCTGCTGGGTTAGTGGGGAGATACTGGGAATAGAGGAGACGCTAGGTCTAGCTCAGGGGAGAGGATCTGCGTCCTAGGGATCCCGACAGGCTCCTCGGCAATTGGGGCAGAAAGCGGAGGTTAAGAGTGGCTACCCAAACATTGGTGATGGATGCAGTGGAACAGTTGGGCCTGCGGGTCACCTTGGGAGATATTGCATCCAGCACGGGCTTAGCTTTACACGAGGCCAAACAAGAGCTACTGAATTTGGCCCAAAAGGCGGAGGGGCATCTCCAGGTTTCCCGGCAGGGGGAGATTACCTATGTTTTCCCGCCGGATTTTCGCAGCATTCTCAAGCGCAAGGAGCAGCAGGATCGGCTAGCAGCCCTGCGTCGCCGGTTGTGGGGGGGCTTCCTCTATGGGCTGCGCATCTCCTTCGGCATCCTGCTGGTGGTGTCGATTGTCTTGATTGTCCTAGCGTTGATTGCCTTGCAAATGGCCAGCAGCCGCGAGCAGGACAATCGCAGCCGATCGCGGGGGATAGGGTTTTATTACTTCCCCAACCTTTGGATCGGCAACCCCTTCTGGGATCCCTATCCCTACTATGGCAGCTACTCCGGTCGGACGCGCCCCCGCCAGCCGCAAAAATCCGAGCTGAACTTCCTGGAAGCGGTGTACAGCTTCCTCTTTGGGGACGGGGATCCCAATGCCAACCTGGAGGAGGAGCGCTATGCCCTCATTGGCCAACTGATTCGTGCCAATGGGGGGGTGATCGCAGCGGAACAGGTGTTGCCCTATCTGGATGTGGAGCCGGGATCCCCGGCCTTGGAATACGAAGATTACATGCTGCCCATTTTGCTCAAGTTCGACGGTCAGCCGGAGGTCAGCGAGGACGGGGACATTGTCTACCGCTTTCCGGAACTGCAGGTGGCCGCCTCAGAGCGTGATCCCAAGAGGATCCCCGAAGTGTTGCAGGAGAAACCTTGGGTGTTCAGCCGGGCCACGCCTGGTCAACTGACCCTGGCAGGAGGCTTGGGAGTTCTCAATTTCTTTCTGGCCGCCATTCTCTATGGGGCACGGGAGGAGGTGGCAGCGGCAGCCGGCAGCAATGCTTTTTTGGCCTTCATCTACCCGTTGATCGGCTTCCTCTTCCTCTACGGCACGCTGTTTTTGGCGGTGCCCGCCGTTCGCTGGCTAGCCTTGCAAATCCGTAACCAGGGAGTGGAGCGTCGCAATCGTGTCCGGCAGCTTTGGCGAGAGCATCTGCAGCATCCCACAGAGGCGCTGCTGCGCAAACTCAACTTTGCCCGCCGCTTCCGCCGTCAAGAAGTTGTGCCAGAGTCAGACACCATTTACTCAACCGACCGGGATTTGATCGAGCAGCGGGACTACCGTCTGGACGAGCCGGCATTCCGCCAACTTTTGGAATCCGAAGCTCAGCAGGATCGCCCCGAAACCGAACAAGTGCGCAAGCCGCGTCCCCTCTAGAGAGGTCATGGCCGTTGGGCAAACTCCCGGTCTGCCGTTTGAGCTGAGACCCATTCGAGTTTCTTGCCCAGCCGGAGAATCCGGCGCTTGGGTTTGCTTGGACTTCTTTCTCCCCAGGAGAACTCACAGCAACCACTCCGAGACCCGCTCCCCCACCTTCTGCAAATCCAGAGGAATGGCCACCGCTTTGCCCATACGGGGTCTCTGACGGGTGGCTTCGATTTCCCGACGCACCGCTTCCCACACCCCCCAAGCCTGCAAATGGGCCAGCACGTTCTCCAAGTGGGCCAAATACTCGGCCTCGCTCAAGGGGAAGGAGGGCTGCTCCAGGTAGCGCCACATCACCAGCAGCACCACCTTCTGCTGGATACGCCGCAACTGTACGTCGTAGGAATAGCCCCACTTCTCGCGCAACAAAGCTTGAAAGTCGGATCCCTTCATCAGACTTGTCTGAGGCTGGCTTGGATCTGGCTCCAATCGCGCTGGGTGGGCCGCTCACCTTGGGAAGGAAGGCCACGGCCTCTTACAGCGTTGCATTTCTTAACGATATTGGCCAGAGGGGTCGGTTAGGATGATGTCGCTTGTCAACGAACGTTAAAACTTCTCAGGTCTGCATTTGCCATTATGACGGAAGCGGTTAGCAACTTTGAAGCGCCCCCCATGAGCCGGCGGGTTCTTCTCAATGCCCTGCTCAGCGGCTCTGTGGGAGTCGTGGTGGTGGGCGCCCTCTACCCGGTGGTGAAGTACTTTATTCCGCCCTCTGCCGGTGGAGGGGGGGAAGGCCTCATCGCTCAGGACGCCCTCGGCAAGCCCATCAGCGTCAGTGAACTGTTGGCCACCCATGCCGCTACGGATCGGGTGCTGGCCCAAGGTTTGAAGGGGGATCCCACCTACATCGTGATCGACAACGGGGCGGTGGCCAACTATGGCCTCAACGCGGTTTGTACCCACCTCGGCTGCGTGGTGCCCTGGAATGTGGGGGAAAATTTGTTTAAGTGCCCTTGCCACGGATCCCAGTATGCGGCCAATGGCAAGGTGATCCGGGGACCGGCTCCCCGCTCGCTGGAGCTGGTGAGCGCCACTGTGGATGGCGACAACGTCCGCTTCAGCCCTTGGCAAGGCCCCGATTTCCGGGAAACCTAAAGGGCAAGGGATCCCGCTGGCTGTGCCGGCTTTTGCCGAACGATTTGGGGCAAATTGTCGAGATGGCTGTTCCAAGACTGTGTCCTAAACCTGTGATGGAAATTCATTCTGAGCTGAGAGTTATGAAGCGAATCTGCTTGGCCTTCTGTGGGCTGCTGCTGTTGCTGGGGATGGGGGCACGTCCGGCGGCAGCCTACCCCTATTACGCCCAGATGGCCTACGACAACCCCCGCGAGGCGACCGGAAAAATTGTCTGTGCCAACTGCCACCTGAACGCCATGCCCACTCGCGCCGAGGTGCCCCAGGCCGTCACCCCCGGCCAGGTGTTCACCATCAAAGTTGGGATCCCTTATGACCTGAGCAAGCAGCAGGTGCTGGCAGACGGCAGCAAGGGTGGGTTGAATGTGGGCGCGGTGGTGGTCTTGCCGGAGGGCTTCCGTTTAGCCACCGAAGCCGAGATGACCGAGGAACAGCGGCAAGAAACTGCCGAGACCTACATCACCCCCTACAGCGACGCGAAGCCCAATATCCTCTTGGTCGGGCCTTTGCCGGGCGAGCAGCATCAAGAAATCGTCTTTCCAGTGGTGGCCCCTGACCCGAAAGAGGATCCCTCGGTGGCCTTCATGAAGTATCGCGTTTACATTGGGGCCAACCGGGGTCGCGGTCAGCTCAACCCCGACGGCAGCCTCAGCAACAACAACGTCTTCCGCGCCCCAGCCACGGGGCGTCTGGTCAACATTGCCACCCTCGACTCCGATATCAGCGATCTGCCGGCTGAATTGGCCAGCCTGGTGCCCCCGGAATATGAGCTGCCAGGCACGCGGGTTCTCAGCTTCGAGAGCGAAAGTGGGATCCAAAACCTGGTGGTGCCACCTGGGCCGGAGCTGGTGGTTGCCGTTGGCGACAGCGTCAAAGAAGGGGATCCCGTCACCAACAATCCCAATGTGGGCGGCTTTGGCCAGGTGGAGCGGGATCTGGTGCTGCAAAGCCCGGAGCGGGTGAAATGGCTGGTGGCCTTCCTGGCAGCCATTACCATTACCCAGGTGCTGTTGGTGCTGAAGAAAAAGCAGGTGGAGCTCATTCAAGCCGCCGAAATCCTCGGCTAGCTCAAGCTCTTTCCTAGCCTGCACCTCGGAAGCATATCCGGGGTGTTTTTTGTTCGGTAGGGTTCTAAGGCAGCCTCAGCTCTCCTCTGATCACCAGCACCGCTTGCCCAGCAATCTCCACCCGTGAGCCTCGATCTCGGCACCACAGCTCGCCCCCGCGGGCCGAGAGCTGGTGAGCCTTCAAATCAAGTCGGCCCAGGCGTTTGGCCCAATAGGGCATCAAAAGACACTGGGCGGATCCCGTCACCGGATCCTCCGGGATCCCCAGCCGAGGAGCAAAAACGCGGCAGACAAAATCCGGCCCATCCTCTAGATCCGCCCCAGAGGCTGTGACGATCAACCCCGGAACGGGGAGCGCTTGAACCTGAGCCAGATCCGGTTGCACCTGCTGCACCTGTCCCGCCGAAGCCAGCACCGCCACCCCCATGTCCCCCCGGTATAGCTCCACGGGTGGGATCCCCAAAGCTGCTGCCACCTGCTCCTTGGCTTCTGGCCAAGGTTCCGGAGTTTGAGCAGGAAAATCCATGGCCAGGCGATCCCCCTGCCGCCGCACCTGCAACAGGCCACTGCGGGTGGAAAAGGCTACCCTCTCCGCCTCAGGATGCACCTCCGTCAACAGCACATAGGCGCTGGCCAAGGTGGCGTGGCCACAGAGATTCACCTCCGTGGTGGGAGTAAACCAGCGCAGCCCATAGTGGGGAACCTCGCCCTGGGATCCCTGGGGAAGTAAAAAAGCCGTCTCCGACAAATTGTTCTCTGCGGCAATGGCCTGCATCAGTGCCTGCGGCAGCTCCTGAGGCAGCAAACACACCGCCGCGGGGTTACCTGCAAAAGGCACTGCCGTAAACGCATCCACCTGAAACAACGGGATCCACACCTTCTCAACCAAGCCCAACTCAGGTCATGATCCCACAGCAGACCCCAAAGTAGGGGGATCCGCACCCCGACCGTACCCGCCAAAAGCGGGATCCCACCGACAGAGGCTATTGTCAGGCCAGAAAGTTGGCTGATAAACTAGCACTCGTAAGTCGAGAGTGCTAAGTCGCTTCCCTTCGGGGAAGTGGAACTAATGGAAATGAAAACTTCAGCTTCGTGCTTTAGGATCACGGAGGACATTCGTCATGGCTGCAGTAGCTCTTAACGTCTCTACCCTGAAGCCGCTGGGCGACCGCGTGCTGGTCAAAATCGCTCAGCAGGACGAGAAAACCGCAGGTGGGATCTTCTTGCCGGACACTGCCAAGGAAAAGCCCCAGGTGGGGGAAGTGGTTGCTGTTGGCCCTGGCAAGCGCAACGACGAGGGCAAGCTGATCCCGATGGAACTGAAAGCCGGCGACAAAGTGCTCTACTCCAAGTATGCCGGAACCGAAGTCAAGCTGGGCAGCGATGAATATGTGCTGTTGGCCGAGCGGGACATTCTCGCCATTGTTCAGTAATGGTCAGTGATTCAGCAGCAGTTCAACGAACGATTGAATCCTTAAGACTCTGTTTCACCCTTACCTGCATTTGCATCGGAGAGGTTGACTATGGCCAAATCAATCATCTTCAGTGAAGAAGCCCGCCGCGCTCTAGAGCACGGCATGGATATTTTGGCAGAAGCCGTAGCCGTTACCCTGGGTCCCAAAGGGCGCAACGTCGTGCTGGAGAAGAAGTTTGGCGCCCCCCAAATCATCAACGACGGGGTAACCATTGCCAAAGAAATCGAGCTGGAAGACCACATTGAGAACACAGGCGTTTCCTTGATCCGGCAGGCGGCTTCCAAGACCAATGACACGGCTGGGGATGGCACCACCACGGCCACGGTCTTGGCTCACGCCATGGTGAAAGAAGGTCTGAAAAACGTGGCTGCCGGCGCCAACCCGATTGCCCTAAAGCGGGGGATCGACAAGGCGGTGAAGTTTTTGGTAGACAAAATCGCCGAACATGCCCGCCCGGTCGAAGATTCCAAAGCCATTGCCCAGGTGGCGGCCATTTCCGCCGGTAACGATGAAGAAGTGGGCCGTATGATTGCCGAGGCCATGGACAAGGTGGGCCGCGAAGGGGTGATCTCCCTGGAAGAAGGCAAGTCCATGACCACCGAGCTGGAAGTGACGGAAGGGATGCGCTTCGACAAGGGCTACATCTCCCCTTACTTCGTCACCGACACCGAGCGGATGGAAGCGGTTCTGGAAAACCCCTACATCCTCATCACCGATAAGAAGATCACCCTGGTGCAAGACCTGGTACCGGTTCTGGAGCAGGTGGCCCGCGCCGGTCGTCCCCTGCTGATCATCGCCGAAGACATTGAGAAAGAAGCGCTGGCCACCCTGGTGGTGAACAAGCTGCGGGGTGTGCTGAGCGTGGTGGCGGTGAAAGCGCCTGGCTTTGGGGATCGCCGCAAGGCCATGCTGGAAGACATCGCCATCCTGACCGGCGGTGAGGTGATCAGCGAAGAGCGCGGCCTGAAGCTGGAGAACGCTCGCCTCGATTCCTTCGGCACTGCCCGTCGCGTCACGGTGACCAAGGACAACACCACCATCGTGGCGGAAGGCAACGAAGCGGCTGTGAAAGCCCGTTGCGAGCAAATTCGTCGCCAAATTGAGGAAACCGACTCCACCTACGACAAAGAAAAACTGCAAGAGCGCTTGGCCAAACTCTCCGGCGGTGTAGCGGTGATCAAAGTGGGCGCGGCCACTGAAACCGAGATGAAAGACCGCAAGTTGCGCCTGGAAGATGCCATCAACGCCACCAAAGCGGCGGTAGAAGAAGGGATCGTTCCCGGCGGCGGTACCACCTTGGCACACCTGATCCCAGTGGTAACCGAGTGGGCGCAAGCCAACCTGTCCGGCGATGAACTGGTGGGGGCCAACCTGGTCGCCCGCGCTCTGGGCGCTCCGCTGCGCCGCATTGCTGAGAACGCCGGCCAAAACGGCTCCATTGTGCTGGAGCGGGTGAAAGATAAGCCCTTCAACACCGGCTACGATGCTCAGAACGACGCCTTCGTGGATATGTTCGAGGCGGGCATTGTAGACCCGGCCAAGGTTACCCGTTCTGCCCTGCAAAACGCTGCTTCCATTGCGGGGATGGTGCTGACCACTGAAGCGATCGTGGTGGACAAGCCGGAGCCCAAAACCAACACGCCGGCAAGCAGCGGCAGCGGCATGAGTGACTACGACTACTAATCCGTTGACCGCCACAGCGAGGTGGATCCCTGAGGCTCACCGAAGAGCCCATGGGCACTTCGCTTCCTGGCCAGGCATCTTGGATGAATCTTTCGGGATCCCCTGGTGGGATCCCTTTTTTATGGATTTTTATTTTTTATCAAGACAGGCGAGCTGGCGGGATCATTCCCAATACCCATGCAACAGCAGCGCAACTGTCTGTGACGTTGATCCCCCTCTACCTTTGGGAGAGGGGCTGGGGGTGAGGGCGCCGGAGCCATGCAATCGGGAACTGCCTCAAACTGGCTCTTGGAAATGGCTTTGATCTGTCGAACTTGAGGAAAAGGGGAAGGCGGTGTGGCTCAGTTGATTTGCATTGGCCTGGATCTGGCTTGGTCGCCCCGCAACCCTTCCGGTCTGGCCACGCTGCGAGTCCAGCTCGGGGATCCCGGCAGGCAGAACTTGACAGGCCATCTGGTCGATAGCCGCATTCTCCAAACGGATGAGGAGATCCTGGACTACATTCAAGCTCAGGCGGGAGGGGATCCCTGCTTGGTGGCGGTGGATGCGCCCTTGCGGGTTCCCAACCTCACAGGACAACGGCGGGCCGAGGCCGAACTGAACCGGGTGTTTCGCGCCTATGCAGCCGGGGCCCACCCAGCCAACCGCCGGCTTCTAGAAAAAAACGGCCAGGTGAGAGGGGAAGCCTTGGTGCAAGCCCTAGCCAGTTATGGCTTTCGGGAGCAGGCCAGCATCGAGCGAGGAAAACTTACCCGCCAAGTGACCGAGGTCTTCCCCCACAGCGCCTTGGTCAGCCTCTTTGGCCTCAGCCGCACTCTAAAATACAAGGCCCGCCCTCGACGCACCTGGCCGGAACGGCAACAAGCTTGGCAACTTTACCAGCATCATCTGCGCTCTCTGGCTGCCGCTGACCCGGCTCTCCAGGGCCACGAGGAGCTGCTTCAAGTGGAGGTGGGATCCCTCAAGGGCCGTCGACTCAAAAACTACGAAGATCAGGTGGATGCGTTGATGTGTGCCTACATCGCCCTCTACGGGTTCCGTTGGGGATCCGAGCGCTGCCGCAGTTTCGGCACCCTGCAAGAAGGGCACATTTTCACGCCCCTGCCCCCTCGAACCTTTGGGGCGGATTGAGACCCGCTCCGGGATCGCAGGTGGAAATCCCAACCAGAAGAACAAAACTCTCGCTAGCCTTGGATCCCTCCTTGGCGGCATGATAAAAACAAGGGATCCGCAGAACAGGGGAAAAATGGACGTGCAACTGGGCCGCAATCGGCAGGCAAGACGCGCTTACGGGCTGGATGAAATCGCGCTGGCCCCAGGCAGACGAACGCTGGATCCCAGCCTGGTGGATACCCACTTCACTCTGGGAGGGATCCAACGGCAAATCCCCATCATCGCCAGCGCCATGGATGGCGTGGTGGATGTGCGAATGGCCATTTTGCTCTCGGAGCTGGGAGCTTTCGGGGTGTTGAACCTGGATGGCATCCAAACCCGCTACGCCGATCCCGATGAGGTGTTGGCTCAGATCGCGTCGGTGGGCAAAGACGAGTTTGTGCCCCTAATGCAGCGCCTCTACAGCGAGCCGGTGAAGCCAGAGCTAATCCAAGAACGCATCCGCCAGATCAAAGCTGCTGGCGCCATTGCCGCCGCTAGCTGCGTGCCCGCCCACGCCGCCCAATACGGCCCCCTGGTGGCGGAAGCCGGGGGGGATCTGTTCTTCGTTCAGGCCACGGTAGTTTCCGTCCACCACAAGGTTCCCGAAGGCATGGAACTGCTGGATCTGGCCCAATTTTGCCGGTCGATGCCCATTCCTGTTGTGGTGGGCAACTGCGTTACCTACGATGTCGCTCTGGAGCTGATGCAGGCCGGAGCTGCCGGTGTCTTGGTGGGGATCGGCCCGGGGGCTGCCTGTACCTCCCGCGGCGTGTTGGGGGTGGGGGTACCACAGGCTACAGCGATTGCCGACTGTGCCGCTGCACGGGAGCAGTTTTTGGCGGAAACCGGCGCCTACGTTCCCATCATTGCCGATGGCGGATTGGTGACCGGCGGCGATATTTGCAAGGCCATCGCCTGTGGAGCCGACGCAGTGATGATCGGATCCCCCTTGGCCCGCGCCCATGAAGCCCCCGGTCGCGGCTTTCACTGGGGCATGGCCACCCCCAGCCCCATCTTGCCCCGCGGCACCCGCATCCGCGTGGGATCCACCGGCACCTTGGAAGAAATCTTGCGCGGCCCCGCCCGCCTGGACGACGGCACCCACAACCTCTGGGGTGCTCTGCGCACTAGCATGGCCACCCTGGGGGCTGCCAATCTTCGAGAAATGCAGCAGGTGGAGATCTGCATTGCCCCTTCCCTGCTCACAGAGGGGAAGGTGTACCAGAAGGCGCAGAGCTTGGGTATGGGGAAATAGTCCTTTGGGAATGCTAAACTCGGTGGACTGGGATCCCTCGGGGGCGGTTAGCTCAGCGGTAGAGCGCCTGCCTTACAAGCAGGATGTCACTGGTTCGAGTCCGGTACCGCCCATCCCCACCGGAGCTTGCAGCTTGAGAGCTCTGTCTCAGTTTGAGATACACCCGCTAGCCAGAGCCGGATCCCTGAGGTAGAGTAGTGGATATCGAGCCTCGATCATCTACCGCAGTTGGGTCTCGCATTGAGTCTCGCGCAGAAAGTGTGTAAAGTGGTAGACGATGTGGACTTCGGCTGTATCATGTCTTCCCAGAGTCCGCGATTGCCAGGCTCGTTGTTGAGGTAGGCAGTTTGTCGCTTCTATGAGGACATCCCTACAGCCAAAAAGGTGTGAGGAAAAGAACAAGGAGAGAAACATGCCCGCGAAACACGCGAACTACTGGAAAACGCTGCTGGCCGGCACTCTGGGTGCAGCAGCGATCCTGACCCCTGGAGTGGCTTATGCCCAAGCTACCGGGCCGGTCACCTCCATCTCTGAGCTTTCGGATGTGCAGCCCACCGACTGGGCCTTCCAAGCCCTGCAATCCTTGGTGGAGCGCTACGGTTGTATTGCCGGCTACCCTGACCGCACCTTCCGCGGCAACCGGGCTATGACTCGCTTTGAGTTTGCCGCCGGTATGAACGCCTGCTTGGATCGCATCAATGAGTTGATTGCAGCCGGTTTGGCCGACAAAGTCTCCAAGGAAGACTTGGCCACTCTGCAGCGCTTGCAAGAGGAATTTGCTGCTGAGCTGGCAGCCCTGCGCGGGCGGGTGGATGCCCTGGAAGCCGATGTTACTGATTTGAAAGGGAAGGTCTTCAACCCGGTTACCAAGTTGAATGCCCAAGTCATCGCCGCTGTTGTAGGCAGCGCTCTCACGGAAGACAGAGTTGTTGATGGGAAGGTAGTAGCAGAGCAAAACCAAGCCAACATGACTCTTCCCTATCGGGTACGCTTGAACTTCGATGCTTCTTTTGTGGGTCGCGATCGCCTGCGCATTCGTCTCCAAGCTCGCGATGCGGTAACCACCTTCTTTGAGGGTGACCCAGGCGTTGGCTTCCAGGGGGGTGCGGGTGGTACCTTCACCCTTGCCCAGCTGGTTTATCAATTCCCTGCTTTCGACCGCGCTGCTACTATCTACACGGGCATTACGGGTACGGGAGTGTCGAGCGTTCTGCAGTACAGCACGCCCTTTGATGCCCTGTCGGACTTTGCCGATGCTCCCAACTCTACGGCAGATGTGCCCAGCGGAACCCTATTTGGTTTTCGCTACCGTTTGAGCGACCAGTTTCGTTTAGCCTACGCCTACAGCACCAGAAGAGGTCAAGCTCTGGGGAGAGGCTTTGGCGACAGTGGCTTGACAGGTGATGATAGCGCTCACACCGTCGAGCTGGGCTTCTTGCCAACCAAGGGCTTGGAGTTTTACCTTCAGTTTGCTTCCACCTACCTGCAGCAGGCGAACGACGGCCCCACCTTCCTGGCCACGGGTAAAAGTCTCTTCCGTGGACCGGTAAGAGGAAGAGGAACGCAGGTCAATGTCTCTGCACGGGTGAATGCTTTTACGTTCGCAGCCAACTGGGAGATCAGCCCTCGCATTACCTTGTCTGGCTGGTTTACGGCTGGCAATGTGGATTACAACCTGCCCAATGTGGTACCGGCTGGTACTGTGGATCCGGGAGAGGAAGACTTTAACGGTTTCCTCCTTGGCTTTGTTTTCCCCGACCTCTTCGTGGAGGGTGCCAAAGGTGGTATTGTGTTTGGCCAGCCAATTGTGACTGCCGACAACGACGGAGTGTGGGATACTCGCCCCTTCGTTGTGGACGTCTACTACAGCTTCCCGGTCAACGAGTACATTACTCTAACGCCCGCTGCCTACTTTGTGAGCAACCCCAATGGCGGCAGACCCGGAGACAACGACCCAACCATTGGCGTGGGGGCTTTGCGAGCTGTGTTTACTTTCTAGTTCCTAGCTCCTCACGCTTACAGCCAAATTGCCAGGCAGGGATCCACTACGGTGGATCCCTTCATTGAATAAGAATAATCAACTCCTCTGTGGGGATAAGGATGCTGGCATTGAAGAGCTTGAGGTTGAGCTTAAGACGAGGCCATGGGCTACAAAAAGCGCACTGCGTGAGATCTGCCCAGGTCTTTGCCACAGGCTCGGTGTAGGTGTGAGAATGGCGGGAACAGATACCCATGTCTTGGCCACAGATGTGGGGACACCGCATTAACTGTAGGGCAGGCCGGACAGCAAGAGGATGTGGACTTCGGCTGTATCATAATCTCCACATCATGTCTTCACCGAAGTCCGCAGTTGCCAGACTTGTTCTTGAGTTAGGCAATTGGTTACCTCTAGAAGACATCCCTACAGCCAAAAAGGTGTGAGGAAAAGAACAAGGAGAGAAACATGCCCGCGAAACACGCGAACTACTGGAAAACGCTGCTGGCCGGCACTCTGGGTGCAGCAGCGATCCTGACCCCTGGAGTGGCTTATGCCCAAGCTACCGGGCCGGTCACCTCCATCTCTGAGCTTTCGGATGTGCAGCCCACCGACTGGGCCTTCCAAGCCCTGCAATCCTTGGTGGAGCGCTACGGTTGTATTGCCGGCTACCCTGACCGCACCTTCCGCGGCAACCGGGCTATGACTCGCTTTGAGTTTGCCGCCGGTATGAACGCCTGCTTGGATCGCATCAATGAGTTGATTGCAGCCGGTTTGGCCGACAAAGTCTCCAAGGAAGACTTGGCCACTCTGCAGCGCTTGCAAGAGGAATTTGCTGCTGAGCTGGCAGCCCTGCGCGGGCGGGTGGATGCCCTGGAAGCCGATGTTACTGATTTGAAAGGGAAGGTCTTCAACCCGGTTACCAAGTTGAATGCCCAAGTCATCGCCGCTGTTGTAGGCAGCGCTCTCACGGAAGACAGAGTTGTTGATGGGAAGGTAGTAGCAGAGCAAAACCAAGCCAACATGACTCTTCCCTATCGGGTACGCTTGAACTTCGATGCTTCTTTTGTGGGTCGCGATCGCCTGCGCATTCGTCTCCAAGCTCGCGATGCTGTGACTGAGTTCTTTGATGGGGATCCCGGCCTTGAGTTTGGCGGCCGTGGCGGCGGCACTTTCACCCTGGCCAAGCTGATCTACCAATTCCCAGCTTTCAACCGAGCAGCTACCATCTACACGGGTATCGTTGGCTCAGGTGTGTTCGATGTATTCAACTACAGCACACCCTTCGAAGCTCTCTCCGACTTCGCCGACGCTCCCAACTCCACGGCGGACGTGCCAGGTGGAGCTCTGTTTGGCTTCCGCTACCGACTCTCGGATCAACTACGCTTGGCCTACAGCTACAGCACCAGGAACGCTCAAGCCTTGGGCAACGGCTTCGGCGACAGCGGTATAACCGGTAGCGACAGTGCCCACGCGGTGGAGCTGGGCTTCCTGCCGAATGAAAATCTAGAGATTTACCTGCAGTTTGCCAGTACCTACCTGCAGCAAGCAAATAACGGTCCTACCTTCCTGGCCACAGGCACAGCTCTCTTCCGCGGGCCGGTAAGAGAACCGCAGGTCAATGTCTCTGCGCAGGTAAACGCCTTTACAGTCGCAGCCAACTGGGAGCTTAGCCCTCGAATTACCGTATCCGGCTGGTTTACTGCTGGCAATGTGGATTACAACTTGCCCAACGTGGTACCGGCTGGCACCATTGATCCGGGTGATGAAGATTTCAACGGGTTCCTGTTTGGCTTTGCTTTCCCGGATCTCTTCATTGAGGGTGCTCAGGGCGGTGTGGTGTTTGGCCAACCGATTGTCAGCACCGAGGAGGGAGTTTTTGACAGCCGTCCTTTCATCGTGGATGTTTACTACAGCTTCCCGGTGAACGAGTACCTCACCCTTACCCCGGCAGCCTACTTTGTGAGCAATCCCAATGGTGGGCCTAGCAAGTCTGGGGATACCGATCCAACCATCGGCGTGGGTGTCTTGCGAGCTGTGTTTACTTTCTAGTTCTTAAAATCCCTGCGCTGACATCCAAGTTGCTAAGTAGGGATCCACTGGGTTGGATCCCTATTCTCTTACATCAGCCCCTCTGGGGGGATGAAAGCCTGGGCTTGACGTCAAGCTTGGGACAAAGCTAGGGATTACAAAAGGCACACTGAGCGGGATCCGCCCAGGGCTCTGCCACAGGCTCGGTGTGGGTGTGGGAACAGCGAGCACAGCCATATACCCAAGCCTTGGCCACGGGGGTGGGGGCGCCACATTGGCCGCAGGGCAGTCCAGAGACCGAGCGGATCTGCCAGTAGCCAGGAGTGCCGCAGGCCGGGCACAGGCTTTGGGCTTTGGCGATTAGGTTTTGGGTGGCGGCTGCGATGACTTGGAGCCGGGTTGGGTTGTACAGGGCCCGCATGTCGGTTTCCAGATGCAGGCCACCCTGCCGAGCCAGCAGCTCCCCCACCACCTGCTTCAGGGTTGCTTCGTCTTGGATTCCTTTGTGGATAACCTGGGGCTTTTCTGGCTGGTCGAGGGCGATCAGGGCGTGCTGGGGAAAACCCGCCCTTTGGGCAAAGTCCAGCGCTTCTGCCCAGCTCTGCACCCAGCGATGGCTGAAATTGGTTTGGGTGCTCTCTGCATAGCCGACCAGCTCCAAGGGCTCCGCGCCGGGTTCAAAAACCCTGAGCATGACCCACTCCTGATTCCAAGGGATCCAGGGGATCTGGGGGTGGGGGCCAAAGGATCCCTCGCTGGCCAAGCCCAGAGCTTCAGGATGATCCTGCAAAGCCCTTGCAATCTTCAGGCGCAGAGTGTGGATGGGATCCCCCGGTCGGGGCCGCTCCCGCGAGAAGGTGCCCAGTTGGTCGGTGTCGAAAGCTACTACTTGAACTTGGATCCCCAAATGTTCGGCCAAGAGAGGGCCGATGACCTGCTCTTTGCGATGCATGGTTGCCAAGTAGGCGACCCGACCCTTCCATTGCATAGACTTAGACTTAACCTGGATCTGGCAAACGGATCCCGCAGCTTTGTGGCTCAGGCCAATTGGGGTTACTCAAACCAGGGGACTGGCCTCGAGCGGCAAGCCCAACTGGGCAACAGCCTCGGCCAAAGCCACCTCACGGCTGTCCACAAACCGCTCTGGGGGCAGCGGCAAATGTAGGTTTTCCAGGCGCTGCCGGATCCGGCCCTTGGCCCCAACAATCCACACCTGTTTGCCCCGATCCAGGGCCTCGCGGATGGCATTTTCCAAGGATAGCGTCGCCGAAACTCCCAGCATCGGCACATCTGATAGATCCACCACCAGCGCTTGGCAGGAGGCCACCGCCTGATGTTGGCGGGAAATGGCTTGGGAAACCCCGAAGATCATCGGCCCGCTCAGGTAAAACAGCAACACCTGGCCGCGTCCCTGTCGCAACAATTCCCTCTCACGGGGAGTGAGATCCACCGCATCATCGGCATCGGTAATGGCTTTCACCTCTTCGGAGTGGATCTCGCTGAGGCGTTGAATGGTGAGCAAGTTGGCCACAAACACTCCCACTCCCACTGCAGCGATGAGATCCACAAACACCGTCATGAACATCACTCCGTACATGATGGCTGCCCCTTTGAGGGAAAGGCGGTGGGCCCGCTTGAGGAAGCTCCAGTCGAGGATATCCACCCCCACCTTAAAGGCGATCCCTGCCAGCACCGCCATTGGGATCCCTTGCGTGAGGGGAGCGGCAAACAGCACCACCATCAGCAGGATTAACGCTCGGGTAATGCCGGCTAGAGGGGTACGTCCGCCCGACTGGATGTTCACCACTGTGCCCATGGTTGCCCCTGCTCCCGGCAGCCCTCCCATGAAGCCGGACACCAAGTTAGCGATCCCCTGCCCGATCAGCTCTTGGTCGGAGTCGTGGCGGGTGCGGGTGAGGTTATCAGCAATGACTGCCGTTAAGAGGGTGTCGATGCAGCCCAGCATCCCCAGCACCACCCCATCCAGCACCAAGTTGGCCAGGGAAGCAAAGGGCAACTGCGGCCACTGCAACTGCGGCAAACCGGTGGGGATAGGGCCAATGCGCCGCAAATCCCAATCGGCCATGAACAAGCTGGCCACCAGCGTTCCCAACACCAAAGCCACCAACTGCGGCGGCACCACCCGTCGCCAGGGCTTGGGATAGCCAAAAAGGATGGCAAGCGTCAGCAGCCCCAGCCCCAGCTCTGGCATCTTGAGGTTGAGCAGGTAGGTCGGCAGGTTCTGCACCGCCCCAATCACTCCCCCCTGGCTGGCGTGGCCCAAAAGCGGCGGGATCTGCAGCAAAATCATGATCCAGCCGATCCCGGACATAAAGCCGGAAATAACGCTGTAGGGCATGAGGGTGATGTATTTACCCAGTTTCAGGGATCCAAACAGGATCTGAAATAAGCCCCCCAGCATCACCACGGTGAAGGCCGGCCCCAGCCCCTGCTCCGGGTAACGAGCTGTAACATTAGCAACCACCGCCGTCATCATCACAGTCATCGGCCCGGTGGGTTCGGAGATGAGCGTGGGCGTACCCCCAAACAGAGCCGCAAAAAAGCCCACACACACTGCTCCGTACAAGCCCGCCACCGGCCCTGCCCCCGAAGCCACCCCAAAGGCCAAGGCCATCGGCAAGGAAACAATCGCTGTCGTCAGCCCGCCGAAGAGATCCCCGCGCCAGTTGTCTAGGCTCAGACGTCGGTGCCAATCCAGAAATCTCTTGCCGCCGGACTGTTGTTCTTTCGCTTGGCTCAGCATGCCCCAAAGCCCTCGACGCTATGGGCAGCCTATCATTGAACGTTACTATAGAGATCATGCTAGAGAATAGATTTTCTTCTATAGTTTCCCTCAAGGATTCCCCTCCAAGCGAGGGCATGGGGCTTGAGCCGGTAGAGTTGTGTGAAAGTGAGAGTAGTCCACATAGCGATGCCCATTGCTGTCCAGGTGGAGAATATCGGCAAATCGGTGGTTCCAGAGAATCTCATCGGCCAAGTAGGAGTGGCGAGCATGGATGGTTTGGGAAAAGGTGTCGTCGATGCCGGTCAGGGTAATGATCAGCTCCGCTTGGCCCATCTGTAAATCCTGATCCGTGAGGCCGTAGAGAGGGCCGCCGATGAACCACCGAGCCTCTCCTACTGGAAGTCAGCCAGCCTTCACAAAGGGCGAATGGTAGACTGGGAATACAAAAGCTTTCTGCTCAATTCAATCACCTTCAGTCTGCCACGGCCAAGGTTGGCTTCTCGATAAACTTCCATGAACCCACTGCGCCAA
>NZ_JANSIC010000018.1:13732-16829 GCF_047461955.1 Synechococcus sp. R55.7 | reverse complement strand
AGTTCCGGTAGGAGCACCACATACTCTTCGGCAGCTAGGTCATAGGCCTGAAAGGCTCGTCGCAGCCGCTGCCAAAAGCGCTCGCGGATCCCTTGGGAGAGGCGGCCCCGCAAAAATAGAAATTGACACTTCCCCACTTCCCGGGCGATGCGGGGGAACACCTCGTCGTACTGAGGTAAGTACTTGAATAGGGATTGGGCGCAGAGGTAAAGCACCCTGTCGGGATCCACCCCCCAAGCTTGCCAGTCCACAGGGGCGGGGTCAACTTCTAGGGGAATATAGTAGGTGCCGATGCCAGGCAGGGGCAGGAGCTGCTCGGTGTAATGGCCGGCCCCGTCCGGCGGCTCCATCAGCTCGCTGCTGAGGAAAACGTCTATTGTCGGCAGGCCAGAAGTTTGCGGGTGGCCCCAGGCCATCGCCTGTACCGGCGCCAAGCGGAGGGCGGCCAGTTGGGCACAGACCGGGTCAATGCCCACTTCCGGGTAGAGGAGCACATCCAGCTGTGCCTCTCGAATAGCCGCTTGCCATTCTTCTATGCTGCGGGATCCGGCCACAAAGTGCTCAAAACGAGGGGGCAGGGAGCACGTGACCTCATCTTGGATGACCGAGGTGTGGAAGCCGTAGAGGGCCACTTGAGCACGATCCAGGGCTTCTACCCAGCCGCGAGTCAGGATCTTCCAAACGGAGTGATCCCGAAACAGGCCGGAGACAATGCCCACCCGCACTCGGCCAGGATGTCGCTGCCAGAGGACGGAGGGCTGGGGATAGCGGGCCGCCATCACGTCCCTCACCAAGGATCCGTAGAGCTGCTGCAGATCGCGGTCGTTCTGGCCTTGGTAGGGCAAAAAGAAGGGTTGGACGGAGCCGATCCCGGCAGCTGCTCGCTCCAGGGTTTCGGGATCCCGCGGCAGGTGTTCCCAGCGGCCCTTCACCTGTTGTAGGGCTTGGCGGTAGCGCTCCCGAGCCACGGAAACTTGGTCTGCCGAGGCGTACAGCAAGGGCAACTGGCTAACACACCAGCCCAGGGCCGCGGCCAAGTCGGCGGGATCCGCTTGCCAGAGTTGGTAGAACAGCTCCGCCGCTTTTTCCTCTTGGCCACAATCCCGCAGCAGGATGGCCAGGGTGTAGGCGGCATCGGCAAAGTCCGGCTGCAGCTCCAGGGCCTGTCCCAAGGGGACAAGGGCCGCCTCCAAATCCCCCTGCTGCCGCAGCACCAGCCCCAGCTGGTACAAAACTTCCGCGTCCGGCCCCCCCTGCTCTAGGGCCAGTTGCAGGTGAGTTTTCGCCTCCGCCAGCTGCCCCGCCTGCTTGAGAACAATTCCCAAATTAAAGTGGGCGTCGGGAAACCAGGGCTGGTGGGCAAGGGCCTGCCGGATCAGGGCAATCGCGTCGTCCAGGGATCCCTGTTGCTGCCGACAGACCCCCAAGAGGTGCAGTGCCTCGGGGTGGGTGGGCTGGGCTTGCAGCACCTGCTGGTAAAGTGAGACAGCCTGTGGCCATTGCCCTGCCTGGTGATGGCGAACGGCTTGGGCCAACAGACGCTGTAGGTGCTCTCCTCTGTCCTTTCCAGCTCTGCCTAGGCCAAAGCCTTTCCCCGGTCCAGACACAGTGAGCTCCTCTCGCCGGCGGATCCTGGGCCTCTACCCCATCAGCCGTTGGGGAAATTGAGAAAGCCCGCCAAGGCCGGAGCAATCGGCAACAGGGTCATGACCATCAAAAAGAGGGCCAGCAATGCCAAAGCATCCCGCTGACCGTCGGTTTCAGTAATCTCATCCTGCGGTGGACGCTCTGGCTCGCGGGCGATGAACAGGATCAGCAGCGCCCAGTAGAGGGCCAAGACGTTGCTGATGGCCGCCACCGCCAAGGCAATCAGGGTGATGAAGGTGGCGCGGGCCGCCGTCTTCCGCCCGTACACCGCCTGCACAATGCGACCTCCATCCAACTGGCCGGCAGGCAGCAGGCTCAAGGCCGTTATCGCCAGGCCGATCCAGCCCACGGCAACAAAAGGATGAATGGGAACCAGCTCCGCCTGCAACTGGGATCCCAGCACCAGCCGCGCTAGGGTGCCTACCAGGATGGAGCTGCGGAAGATCTCCGTGGGCACATACAGACCCTCGGAGCCGGAGAGCTTCAGGCCAGCCAAGAGCACCAGCAGCGACAGGATCCCGCTCGCTGCCGGGCCGGCAAAGGCAATGTCGAAGAGGGCCTTGCGGCTGGGCACCGGCGATTGGATGCGGTTCAGGGATCCCAGCGTGCCGATCCCCAAGCTGGGGATAACAAAGGCAGGGCTGAGGCGCACCCCGTACTTGCCCGCCATCCAGCGGTGTCCGGTCTCGTGCACCAGCAAGATGGCGAAGATCCCGGCTGCCACCGGCAGGGCTTCCACCCAGCGCCCCGGCGCATCCAACAGCCGGAAGCCCAAGAGATTGGCCCCCACCTCCAACGTGGCAACGAAGCTGAAGACCAGCAACGCCCCCGCCAGGATCTGCGCCCCCACGGAAGCGCGGTAATTGACGATGGGATCCGGCAAGACCACCACCGCCGGCTTTTCCGCCGGATCCTCCACCAAAAAGAGCTGGTAGCGACTGCCCACCTGCTCTTTGAGCTTCTCCACCAGCAGGGGTACCACCACCTCCGCCTCCTGGCGCAGGTTGCCCTTAAAAATCGCCCCTTCCCCATAGGGGACGGTCTCGGTGACGAAAAAGGTATCGAGGCCGAAAATAGACTGAATGGCCTGCAGATCCTCAGCCGAGATCCGCTGCAGAACCGCAGGCGCTTCCAAAGGCGCCTCCCCTGCCGAAGGGGCTTCCCCCTGCTCTTCCAGACGAGCCAACTGCTCGCGACGGGCCTGCAGCTCCTGCTGGGCCAACTGGCGGGTCTTGCGCCCCACAGCAATGTAAAGCCCTGTAAAGACCAACAGCAACACCAGGAAGCCTGCAAAATTGAGGTAGATCCCCAGCAGCAGCAGCCCCAGGAAAACCACCCACGGCAACAAGAGCAGGGATCCCTGCAACCACACCCAGACGGCCAAGGATCCCCGTCGACGGGCTCTCCAGAAGCCCCAACCCAAAAAGGCCAGCGTTCCCAGCAAAAAGAG
>NZ_JANSIC010000018.1:7610-13632 GCF_047461955.1 Synechococcus sp. R55.7 | reverse complement strand
GTAGAGGGGCAGCTTGCGCAAACCCTTGAAGGGGCCGGATCCCCGGGCAATCTCCCTCAGCTTAGCGTTGTTGGCCACGCACTTTTGCAGCCGCCGCACAAACTCAGGGTTTTCCACATCCAACACCACCGGGAACACCTTGGCCGCCTCGCGGTTGGTCTTGTAGATTACCTCCATGTCATAAGTATGGGGATCCAGCCCGATGAGGCGGTAGAAATCCGGGCGCTCTCCCACATCGTTGAGGTACATAGTGGCGAACACCGACAGCAAGAAGAAACGGCACCACAGCTTGGCCACCCATCCCTTGAGCAGCCGCGGCTGGCTTAGGAGCATGAGCGCAAAGAAATCGCCGTGGCGGTTCTCGTCCTGGCACCAGTTCTTGAAGAAGTTGAAGATCGGGTAAACGCGATCCTCGGGGTGGGCCTCCAGGTGGCGGTAGATGAGAATGTAGCGCCAGTAGCCAATCTTCTCCGAGAGATAGGTG
Source organism: Synechococcus sp. R55.7 (assembly GCF_047461955.1). Taxonomy (NCBI): domain Bacteria; kingdom Bacillati; phylum Cyanobacteriota; class Cyanophyceae; order Synechococcales; family Synechococcaceae; genus Synechococcus; species Synechococcus sp. R55.7. The sequence continues at coordinate 13,148 of NZ_JANSIC010000018.1, read as the reverse complement.
GCATAGAAGATGAAACGCGGCGCGAAATAGGTGTAAGACTTGTGCTTAGTGAGAAAGCTCAGGTCGAAGGCCATGTTGAAGTCGCCCATAGCCCGGTTCAGAAAGCCGGCATGGCGGGCCTCATCGCGGCTCATCAGGGCAAAGCACTCGGCCAAAACGGGGTTGGTCTCTTTTAGCTTGCGCGACAGCTCCTTGTAGAGGAGAAAACCGGAGAACTCGGCTGTACAGGAGCGCTCCAAGAACTCCACAAACAACCGGCGCGCCTGCGGATCCAGGCGGCTTTCCCAGTCTTGGTTGAACTCCTCACCCCGGACGAAGTGATGGCGGTTGTAGTCGGCGCGAAACTCCTGCAGGATGGCCCGGAAATCGGCCTCTCGATCCCCTAAGCCCATTTTGCCGATGGCCTCGAAATCGGTGGTGTAGAAGCGCGGCGTCAGGATGGTCTCGGTGGGCACTCGCGCTTGAGTTTGAGCAGCTTGCAAACTGGGACTCATAGTGATTTAAAGCGGATGAAAAGGCCAGGTATACTCTCGCAGTTTACCAGCCTCTCTGGCCGTCGTGGGGATAAGAAGTGTTACCGGCAGGCTCTGAGAGATCCTTAAGACTCCACTGCCAGCGGCTGGGATCGCAAGGGATCCGTCAGCTCGCTGCCCTCCTCCGAAGGCGGGATCACCTGCCAAAACAGAGGCAAATAGGATTCCCAATTTTGCAGAATGCGCTCCGCTTTGGGGGAATGGGTGCGGCGATAGTGCTCTTGGATCAGGCTCTTCAGTTGTGCCTCTGCTGCTGCTGTCTGCACCCGCTGAATGCGCACGATCTCCCCGTTGACCTTGGCGGGGAAGTTGCCCTCCTCATCCAGCACATAGGCCAGGCCGCCGGTCATCCCCGCTCCCAGGTTGCGGCCCACCCGCCCCAGCACCACCACCACCCCACCGGTCATGTACTCGCAGCAGTGGTCGCCGGATCCCTCGATCACCGCCTGCGCTCCCGAGTTGCGCACCGCAAAGCGTTCCCCTGCCTGGCCGTTGGCGAATAGGTAACCCCCGGTGGCTCCGTACAGGCAAGTATTGCCCAAGATCACATTTTCCGAGGGATCCCGTGGCGCATCGCCGGGAGCCAAGATGACGATCTCACCCCCGCACATGCTTTTGCCCACGTAGTCATTGGCTTCTCCTGTCAGAGTCAGGCGCATCCCCGCCAGCGTAAAAGCGCCAAAGCTCTGGCCGGCGCTGCCGACAAAGCGCAGATCCAACTGCCCCCCCTGTTGGGCGAAGCCGGTATCTCCGTACAAGCGGGCCAAGGTTCCGGCAATGCGCCCGCCCACACAGCGGTCGGTGTTGGCGATAGGGATCTCCACCGTGGCCGTGCCGCAGGTCTCCACCGCCTTCTGCACCTCCGGCTGAGCCAGGATCTGCTCATCCAGCACCGGGCCGTTGGCGTGAACCGGCTCATGCTCCAACCAGTCGGGCAGGGTGTTGGGATCAAAACCGGGGGGAGTTCGCAGCAGACACTCCAAGTTCAAGGATGGGGTTTTCTGCAGAACGGCATCGGCCCGCGGACAGAGCAGATCCACCCGTCCAATCACCTCCTTCAGAGAGCGGTAGCCCAGTTGCGCTAAGACTTGGCGCACCTCCTCCGCCACAAAGGTGAAGAAGGTCACCACGTGATCTGGCGTGCCGGGGAAGCGCTTGCGCAACTCCTCCTTCTGGCTGGTCACTCCCACAGGGCAGTTGTTGGTGTGGCACACCCGCGCCATGATGCACCCCTCCGCAATCATGGCCACCGTGCCAAAGCCAAACTCTTCTGCCCCCAGCATGGCCGCCATCACCACTTCCCAACCCGTGCGAATGCCGCCATCCACCCGCAGGATGGAGCGCTGCCGTAGGCCGTTTTCCAGCAGGGTATGATGCACCTCCACCAGGCCCAACTCCCAAGGTGCCCCGGCATGTTTGATGGAGCTCAAGGGGGAAGCCCCTGTGCCCCCTTCATGGCCGGAGATTTGGATGATGTCGGCGTTGGCCTTGGCTACTCCTGCCGCCACCGTGCCGATGCCCACCTCCGCCACCAGCTTCACCGACACCTGTGCCTGGGGGTTCACCTGGTGCAAGTCGAAGATCAACTGCGCCAGATCCTCGATGGAGTAGATGTCGTGGTGGGGCGGCGGCGAGATCAAGGTCACCCCCGGCTTGGAGCGGCGCAGCTTGGCGATGTAGGGGCTGACCTTTTTGCCCGGCAGTTGCCCGCCCTCGCCCGGCTTGGCCCCCTGGGCAATTTTGATCTCAATTTGCCGCGCGTTGAGCAAATACTCCGGTGTCACGCCAAAGCGGCCCGAGGCCACCTGCTTCACCGCCGAGCTGGCGTTGTCCCCCATGCGCAGCCCCTTCAGGTGGGGAAAGCGGGCCGAGGTGCCATCTGGGCCTACATCGGTGATGGGGAGGTATCGTTCCGGATCTTCCCCGCCTTCACCGGAGTTGGACTTGCCGCCGATGCGGTTCATGGCAATGGCCAGGGTCTCGTGGGCCTCGCGGCTGAGGGCCCCCAAGGACATCCCACCTGTGGCAAAGCGTTTGAAAATCTCCGACACCGGTTCCACTTCCTCCAAGGGAATGGGATCCCGGTCGCTGCGGAAATCCAGCAGGTCTCGCAACGCGGTGGGGGTGCGGCTGCGCAGGTGCGCCCTGTAGATCTCATAGTGGGCAGGCTGACCCGATTCGATGGCCTTGTGCAGCAGTTTGGCCATTTCTGGACTGTTGATGTGGTATTCGCCTTTGGGCCGCGCCTGGATAAAGCCAAAGTTCTCCAGCTTTTTCGAGGTGAGTTCGGGAAAGGCCCGCTGGTGATTCACCATGCCCTCGCGGGCCAGATCCGCCAGCGTCATGCCTCCCACCCGCGACACCGTGCCGCGGAAGGCCAGATCGATCACCTCTTGGCTCAGGCCAATGGCCTCGAAAATCTGCGCTCCGTGGTAGCTGGAGAGCAGAGAAATGCCCATTTTGGAAAGAATCTTGAGCAGCCCTGCCTCAATGGCGGCGCGGTACTTCAGTTGCACCTCGGCCAGGGAAAGCTGGGGCAACTTGCCGGCAGCCATCTGGGTTTGCGTCTTGGGCTTGTGCCACCACTGCCGCACAGCTTCATAGGCCAGATAAGGACAAACGGCGCTGGCCCCATAGCCGATCAAGCAGGCAAAGTGATGGGTACTCCAGCATTGGGCAGTCTCCACCACCAGGGAAGCGCGTAGGCGCAGCCCCTCCTGGATGAGGTGATGGTGGATGGCGCCCACCGCCAACAGAGGTGGGATCAGAGCCTGCTCGGCATCAAGGCCGCGATCCGAGAGGATTAAAATCTCAGCTCCCCCCCGCACTGCCTGAGCCGCCTGCTGGCAGAGGGCCCGTACCTGGACCTCCAGTCCTTCTGGGCCGGCAGCCACCGGATAGAGAATCGGGAGCGTGTGGCAGGGAAAAGGGGTATGCTGCAGAGCGGCCAGCTCCGCTTCGTTGAGCACCGGGCTGCGCAACTGCAACAGGCGGGCATGCTCAGGGCGGATCTCCAGCAGGTTGCCCTTGGATCCCAGATACACATCCAAAGACATCACCAGGCTCTCCCGCAGGGGATCGATGGCAGGGTTGGTGACCTGGGCAAAGCGCTGCTTGAAATAGTCGTAGAGGGGATGAGGCTGGGTGGACAGCACAGCCAGCGGCGCATCATCCCCCATGCTGAAGGTGGGCTCCTTGCCCGTAGCCGCCATCTCCTCGATGATCATCTCCACATCTTCTGAGGAGTACCCGAAGGCGGTTTGGGCTTGTAACAGTTGTTCTTCCGAGAGGTGAGGGGTATTTTCAAAGCCTTGGGTGCTGAGCTGAACGCGATGGGCTTTGAGCCATTCGCCGTAGGGGTGCTGGGCTGCCACCTGGGTTTTGATCTCCCAGTTTTTGCAGATTTGCCCGCTCTGCAGATCCACCGTCAGCATCTGCCCCGGGCCTAGCCGCCCTTTTTCCAAAATGTCGGTCTCCGGCAGAGGAACCACGCCAGCTTCCGAGGCCACCACCAGCAGACCATCGCGGCTGCGAGCGTAGCGGGCTGGGCGCAGGCCATTGCGATCCAACGTGGCCCCGATGGTTTTGCCGTCGCAGAAAACCACCATCGCCGGGCCATCCCAAGGCTCCTGCAGGCCGCCGAAGAACTCGTAGAAATCCACCACTTCCGGGTGATTCTGCAGTTCTGGCTGGTTGCGATAGGCTTCCGGGATCAGCACCATCATCGCCTGCTGAGTGGAGTAGCCCGACTGAATCAACAGCTCAAACACAGCGTCCAGACCTGCTGAGTCGCTGGTGCCCGGGTCAATAATCGGCTTCAGATCCTCGACCGCTGTACCCCAGCGGGGATGGGAAAGGGTTTGTTCGCGGGCGGCCATCCAGTTGACATTGCCCAGGTAGGTGTTGATCTCGCCGTTGTGGCAGAGGTAGCGGAAAGGCTGAGCCAGCGACCAACGCGGCAGGGTATTGGTGCTGAAGCGGCGGTGGTAGGTGGCGTAGGTGGTGGTGTAGAGGGGGTTTTGCAGATCTCGATAAAACTGGCCCAGAACCGACGATTGCACCATGCCTTTGTAAACGACAACCCGGCAGGACAAAGAGGCAAAATACAGAGCATAAAAGCCAAACCGAGCCTCTACCCGCCGCCGAATGCGCCGCCGCAACAGATAGAGCTGCTGCTCTAGCTCGTCTCCTTCCAGCGTGGGATGGGTGAGGAGCATCTGCCAAATGGAGGGCATGGTCTGCCGCGCCATCGGCCCCAGGCAATTGGGATTGACCGGTACCTGCCGCCAAACCACCCGCTGCCAGTCGGTGGTGGTCAAGTACTCATCGATCACCTGCTGCACCGCCTGACACTCAGCAGGATCCTGAGGCAAAAAGACCATCCCCACCGCGCTGTGAGTGGGATCCCAAGCTCGAATTTCTTCCCTCTCTGCCTGCAACAGCGACCAGGGGATTGCCGTTGCAATGCCCGCCCCATCACCGCTCTGGCCGTCGCCGCCACAGCCACCCCGATGTTCCATACAGGTGAGGGCCTGAAGGGTTTTCTGCAAGAGGTCGTGGCTGGCTCTCCCCTGCTGATTCACCAAAAAGCCGACCCCGCAAGCATCCCGCTCTTGAAAGTGCCAGTTTTCCTGCAGGATAGGGGCCGAGACCTGAGAGGGATGGGGATTCATAGGAGTAAAAACAGTTTGGAATAAATCACGCTTTCAGAGGTGGAAAACCAGCATATCGCACTCCAATCCGACAGGAAAAGGGGGGCAGTCTCAAGTCACGGCTGGCTCTTGCCAACAGGGCAACCGTTGGGGCAATCGGCTCAGCGAAGTAAAGACAAAAAAGCTCGCCATGAACAGATTTTTCGAGTTTCTTCTGCAGCTTTCCCCGACGGACTGCGGACGATCTGAGAAAGCTAGGGCGAATGCGCCAGCTCACACCGGCTCCGCTCGCTGGCAACTGGCCCTGTGGAGAACTGCGGTAGGGAGACAGCCGTAGGGTATGTCCAGGAAGA
>NZ_JANSIC010000018.1:3970-7510 GCF_047461955.1 Synechococcus sp. R55.7 | reverse complement strand
ACAGATGTACAAAGTCAGGCGTGCAACGGTCTATCGCTGGCTGAACCTAGAAGACCTCAGGCCGACAAAAGTCAAGACCCAGAAGCCAAAGATAGACTTGGCCGCCCTGCAGCAAGACATAGGCCAGGATCCAGGAGCTCAATTGTAAGGATAGAGCTCAGAGATTCGGGTCGCGCCAGCGGGACGGAGCCCTTGCCCTATTGACTATACTGGTGGTGCTCTGGGAGCAATGATACTATTACCCTAGATTTTTCGTGTTTCTGAGTAAGCTCATGCTGACTTGCCCAAGCCGTCATTCTTTTAACTTAGATACGACAAGATCCATAATGGAAAGCAGCATTATCGATGCCAGGATTGCCACAGGCAATTTATACCTGAATCTACTCAAAAGATTGTCTCAGAAGTCAATATATCCCTAGTTAATAAACTTAAGCGACTTTCCATTGCTGCTATATCTTATGTAAATGAACTACCAGAACTCTGGACAAAATTATGTTAATCACAAATCAACTTATCCTTCCCAAATCATGGAGGTCTACCCGTCAAAAGAGGTACTTTGATCCTGCGATGCGACGAGCTATTGCCATTTGTGCTAGCAGGTTGGAGCTTGAAAGCAGGACGAGCTTCCCAAACTTGTTCAGAATGATTGTTCAGAATGACTGTGTCTCCACATGGGTTGGAGTCAGTGTTGCCGAGAAAAGCCATATCCTTGCTAGATTGAAGTCATGGGATCCCTGACTCTACCCGGTAGAACTGAACTTTATGACCGTCCCTCTGATTCACAGCCGTGACGTTCTAGAGAGCCGTCTCAAGGAGATTCCTGCTGAACCCGGCGTATATTTAATGCGAGATGCCACGGATCAGATCCTCTATGTAGGCAAGTCCAAGAAATTGCGCTCTCGAGTGCGATCTTATTTCCGCTTCACCGGCGACCTGTCCCCTCGCATTCAGCGCATGGTAGCTCAGGTTTGCGAGATCGAGTTTATCGTAACCGACAATGAAAGTGAAGCCCTAGCCCTAGAAGACAATCTGATTAAGACCCATCAGCCCCCTTATAATGTTCTCCTTAAGGACGATAAAAAGTATCCCTATTTGTGTATTACCTGGTCGGAGCCTTATCCCCAGCTTTACATCACCCGCCATCGTCGCCTTGATCGGAATCAAGACAAATACTATGGCCCCTACACCGATGTTGGCCTGTTGCGCCATACCCTTGGATTGGTCAAACGGATTTTTCCCTTGCGCCAACGGCCCAAACCTCTGTACAAAGATCGCGCCTGTTTGAACTACGACATTGGGCGCTGCCCCGGGGTATGCCAAGGCTTGATCAGCCCAGAAGAGTATCGCAAAACGCTGACTCAAGTGGCCATGATCTTCCAAGGCCAGACAGATGAGCTGATCCGAGAGCTGCAGGAGAAGATGATCCAGGCCGCCGAACAGGAAAATTATGAGGCAGCCGCACGATATCGGGATCAAATTCGCGGTTTGGAACAATTGGGAGAATCCCAGAAGGTCTCTTTGCCTAACTCTACCGTCAGCCGTGATGCTCTGGCCTTGGCCATGAATGATTCACGAGCCTGCATTCAATTGTTTCAGGTGCGGGCAGGCAAGTTGGTGGGGCGGCTGGGGTTTGTGGCCGAAAATCGGGGCGATGATCCGGCGTTGATTTTGCAGCGGGTTCTACAAGAGCATTATCAATACTGTGATCCGGTGGAAATTCCCTCTGAGATTTTGACCCAGTATGAATTGCCCGATCACGATTTTCTGGAGTCTTGGCTGAGCCAGAAAAAAGGCCGCAAGGTCAGCCTTGTTGCCCCCCAACGGCAGAGCAAAGCTGAGTTGATCGAGTTGGTTGAGCGGAATGCCCAACTGGAGCTAACCCGCACTCAGCGCTTGGCGGATCGGGATGCCGCGGCCTTGGAGCGCTTGGCAGAAGTCTTGGATTTGCCGGATGTGCCCCGCCGTCTAGAAGCCTACGATATTTCCCACATCCAGGGATCCGATGCTGTGGCCAGTCAGGTGGTGTTTATCGATGGCCTGCCTGCCAAACAGCACTACCGCCGCTACAAGATTCGCAACCCTGAGGTGCGCCCCGGTCACTCCGATGATTTTGCCAGCCATGCAGAAGTGGCCCGGCGTCGCTTCAGCAAAATGACCCCTGAGGATCAGCCGGATTTGGTGCTCATCGACGGGGGCAAGGGGCAGTTGTCGGCAGTCATGGCCGTCTTGGCGGATTTGGGGCTGGATCACCTGCCGGTAATTGCCTTGGCCAAACGAGAAGAAGAGATCTTTCTGCCGGGGGATCCCGTGCCCCTGCGGTTGCCGGCCCAAGATCCGGCTCGCTTGTTGTTGCAACGCCTGCGAGATGAAGCCCACCGATTTGCTCTCGCCTTTCATCGCCAGCAACGGAAAGCGCGTCAACATGCCTCTACGCTGGACGAGATCCCCGGCTTGGGCAAGTATCGGCAAAAGCTGCTGATGGAAGAATTTCGGTCGATTGCCCGCATTCAGGTGGCCTCAGAAGACCAGTTGGCTCAAGTGCCCGGCATTGGCCCGAAGATTGCCCGACAGATTTACCGCTACTTTCACCCAGAAACTCAGGCGGGATCCCCGGAGACAGCGCAGGTGGAGTAGTTGAGAATCCGCGCAGGGATCCCTGCTCCCCCAGCACTCGGTGGGGTGATATCCACAGAAGCCTGAGCACCCTTCCTCGCCCGTGATTTTACGAGATCACGGGGGAACTTGTAGTGCGGAAAACATCGCTCAAAGCAAAAATGATACATAATCTCAGGGGCAGGCGTTCTTAGTGCCCTAGTACTGCTTGCGAAAACATAGGGGATCCTGATGTTGGCCGGACTCGATGTGCTCCTGGAAAATGCCCCCATTGGGATCTTTCGTGTGGATCTGCAGGGACGATACCGGTTTGCCAATGCCAAGCTTGCCGAGATATACGGCTATACTTCCTCTGCCCATTTGATGCGCCATCTGTCGGATTTTGGCCATCATCTCTATGCTGACGCTGCCGGTCGTCGCCAGTTTTTCCAGGATCTGCTTGCAGGCAAAGTCGGCGATGGGAGAGTGGCCCAAGAGTTTTTGATCCACAGTCGCAAGGGCTTGGACTTGTGGGTGCGAGAACAAATTCAAGTTGTCCGCAATCCGGCAGGGGATCCCCTCTGTTTTGAGGGGTATGTGGAAGATATCACGGCGCGGAAGCAGGCTGAACAAGCGCTTGCAGAGAGCCAACTCCGCTACAAAAGGTTGGTTTGTGCTATCCCACAAGCCTTAATGATCTTTAGCCAAGAAGGCAAATGCCTGGAGCTGATTTCTTCCCCGGAGAATGCTTGTGTTGCCTCACTCCCAGCAGAGCACCTTCAGGGAAAAGCAGTGCAAGAGCTGTTCGGCTCTGAGGTTAGCGACCAACTCCGGAGGCTGATTGACCGTTGCTTGAGCAGCGGATCCCAGCAAACCTTGGAATATCCCCTAACCAACTCAGCGGGAGAGCTCCGTTACCAAGAAATTTGCATAGTTCCCTACGGAGCA
>NZ_JANSIC010000018.1:0-3870 GCF_047461955.1 Synechococcus sp. R55.7 | reverse complement strand
TTTGCCGTTCACTTCCTGGATGATATCAGCGAGCGCCGATCCATCAAATCTGCTCTTGAGGAAATTCAAAACCAATTGCAGGGGATCTTCAACTTCTGTAGCCAAGGGATTGCTCTGATGAGCTTGGATCCTGATCCCCGGTATCTCAGCCTCAACCCGGCAATGGCAGAGATTACGGGGTATAGCGAGGAAGATTGGTCAGCTCTGAAAGCGGAAGATTACACCCCCTATCCTGAAGATCGAGAACGGGGCGAGATACTCTGGAATGAATTGATTGCCGGATACGCTAGCAACTATGAATATGAAAAGGCGATCCGCCGTAAAGATGGCAGAGAGATCTGGGTTCGCCTGCAACTGTCTGTAGTGCGAAACGCTCAAAACGAGCCTCTGTTTGCCATCCAATTTCTAGAAGATATTTCCGAGCGAAAAAGGGCCGAAACTCACCTGCGAGAAAGTTTGGCCGATCTGGCCCGCAGCGAAGCACGTTACCGCGCTCTTTACGAAGCGATCCCAGATATGCTTTTGCAAGTGGATCGGCAAGGGCTAATCCTGTCCTACAAGCCCCCCAAAGGATTTGCATCGGCCTATCCCGATGACCGCTATCTCAACCAATACATTCAAGATCTGTTTCCAGAGCATTGGAAAACCTACTTTGCCCCTTTGCTAGAGAAAGCCTTTCAAACGGGAGAAATTCAGGTTATTGAATATCCGCTTCCCAAAACTTCTCAAGACACTGCGGAAGCATTGCCGGAATATCGTGAGGCACGTCTGTTGCCCTTTGGGCCGGATGAGGCCATTGTTTTGGTGCGTGATATTACTCTGCGTAAGCGTTTGGAGCTGGCCCAGCAAACACGAGAAGCTGAATTAACAGCCCTGGTGCAACAGCGAACCCAGCAACTGGAACGCAGTCTGCAGTTTGAATCGATTCTGCGCCGCCTCATCCATCAGATACGGGCAACTCTGGACGAAAAGCAGATCTTGCAGACGGTTGTGAACGAGCTGGGGAAATTTTTGGGCGTTCTTTTTTGCAATGTCGGCCTTTACGATAGCCGCCGAACCTACTCCCTGATCAGCTATGAATACACGACGCTTTCGACCTCTGGGGTCGGGGCTCGGGTTTGGATGAGAGATTTTCCCCTCTTCTACGAACAGCTATGGCGAGGCTGGTGCTTTCAACTGTGCGCTCGGGATCGTCAACGGGATCCCGACACTTTGCCCCCTTATTTGACCAAGCTGGCCTGCCCCATTGCCGACGATCAGGGCATTCTTGGGGATCTGTGGCTGGCCCGGCCCCCTGAGGAGAGTTTTAGCGATTGGGAAATCGATTTGGCTCAGCAAATGGCGGCCCAGTGTGCGATTGCCCTGCGACAGGCCAGGCTCTACCTCAGCAGCCAGGCTCAGGTGACGGAATTGAAAAAACTCAGCCAAATTAGGAATAACTTCCTGGCCGCCGTCTCCCATGAGCTGCGCACTCCCCTTACCAGCATTAGCCTCTCGGTTCACCTGCTGAAACTGAGCCATCAAGTTTCTCCTCTCACCCCCAAGCAAATCCAGTATCTTGAGGTTCTGGAGCAGGCGTGCGAGCGAGAGATCTCCCTAATTAACGATCTTCTGGATCTACAAAATTTGTCGGGCAATACGCTCAAGCTGCCCTCTGAGAAGGTTAACTTGCCTTTCCTTTTGGCACCTCTCATCAATCGGTTCCAAGACCAGATGCGCAAGCGGCAGCAAACTCTACAAGTTCACTGGGATCCCCACCTGCCCTATCTGCACACCCATCCTCGCCTGTTGGAACGCTTGGTCTGTGAGCTTTTGACCAATGCCCACAAATTCACGCCCGCCGGCGAACACATTGTCCTAGAGGCTGTTGCTTTAGGTTCCGACCGCTGGGAGCTGCGCTTGACCAACACGGGCACCACCATTCCCCTCGAAGAACAAGAACGCATTTTCGAGCAGTTTTATCGCATCCCCCACTCGGATCCCTGGCAGCAGGGGGGAACAGGCTTGGGATTGGCTCTGGCCCAAGCCATTGCCAACCACTTGGGCGGCTCTTTGCAGGTGGAAAGCACTGCCCACCAAACCACGTTTATTCTTCGCTTGCCCGCAGCAGAATCTTGTTGACGATTCGGTTTGGGCCACTTATGGTGAGATTTACCATATGGGGGGCAGGGTGAAGGTAGCGCTGTTGCAACTGAACTACATCGTCGGCGATCTAAGCGGAAATGCCGAGCGCATCCGTTCAGCGGTTGAGGCAGTGGCGGCGGCGGGAGCAGAGTTGGCCATCACCTCCGAGCTGGCGTTGCTGGGATATCCACCCCGCGATTTGTTGCTCTATCCGGCCCTGGTCGAGAGGGCAAGCCAGGTTTTGCAGCACTTGGCCAGCCGGTTACAGGCCAGCATTCCGGTAGTCGTGGGATCCGTGCAGCCCAATCCTCTGCCTGAGGGTCGGCCCCTTTACAATGCTGCTGCCTGGCTGGAGGGGGGCCAGATCCGCCATTGGTTCCAGAAGTCGCTCTTGCCCACCTACGATGTCTTCGACGAAGATCGCTATTTTGAGCCGGGATCCCAGCCCCAACCCATCGAGTACCGTGGCCGCCGCCTGGGCTTTACCATTTGTGAAGACATTTGGAACGACCGCGATTTTTGGCAGCACCGTCGCTACCACTGGGATCCGGTGGAAGAGATGGCCCGCTGCGGTGCCGACCTGCTGATTAACCTCTCGGCTTCCCCCTTCAGCCTGGGCAAACAGAAGTTGCGGGTGGAGATGCTGGGATCCCTGGCCCGCAAGCACGCCCTGCCCATTCTCTATGTCAATCAAGTGGGGGGCAACGACGATCTCATCTTCGATGGGGCCAGTTGCGCCCTGGATCGCTGGGGTCGGGTTGTGGCCCAAGCGGCTGCCTTTCAGCCAGATCACCTCATCCTGGATGTGGACGAGTTGACCCAGTCTCCCAACCCAGACCAGAATCCACCGACTACGGGATCCCGCTGGCCGACTGAGCCGGAAGCTGAGCTGTACGAGGCGTTGGTTTTGGGCACCCGCGATTACGTCAGCAAATGTGGCTTTCGCGAGGTGCTATTGGGCCTGTCGGGGGGGATCGACTCTGCCGTCACTGCTGTGATCGCCGCCGATGCCTTGGGGCCGGAGCGGGTGCTGGGGGTGCTCATGCCCTCTCCCTATTCCAGCCCTGGCAGCCTGACCGACGCCTACCAACTGGCGCAAAACCTGGGGATCCCTACCCTGAAGCTGCCGATTCAGTCCATCATGGAGAGCTACCACCAGCTTTTGGCAGAGCCCTTTGCCGGCCTCCCCCCAGACATCACGGAAGAAAACCTGCAATCTCGCATTCGCGGCACCCTCCTCATGGCCCTTTCCAACAAGTTCGGGCGGCTGCTGCTGACCACAGGCAACAAATCAGAGCTAGCAGTGGGCTACTGCACCATTTACGGGGATATGTCCGGCGGCCTGGCGGTGATTTCCGATGTGCCCAAGACCTGGGTGTACCGCTTGGCTCGCTGGATCAACCGACAGCAGGAGCGGATCCCGCTTGCTACTCTGACCAAGCCCCCCTCAGCGGAATTGCGACCCGGCCAACAAGATAGCGACAGCTTGCCCCCCTACGATTTGCTGGACAAGATCCTGCAGCGGCACATCGAGCAGCATCAATCCAGCCCCGAGTTGGTGGCTCAAGGGTTCGATCCCGACATCGTGCAGCAGGTGCTGCGGCTGGTTCAGAATGCCGAGTTCAAGCGACACCAAGCTCCCCCTGGGCTGCGCATCACCGATCGCGCCTTCGGCACCGGCTGGCGGATGCCAATCGCCAAGCGGCAGGAAGGGATCATCTAATGGAACTAGTGGGATACCCTCAC
>NZ_JANSIC010000017.1:14317-16896 GCF_047461955.1 Synechococcus sp. R55.7 | reverse complement strand
CGGGTGGCTGCGGCCATTGCTGAAATCCTCTCAGAAAAAACCTGCCCGTAGCACTCAGTTATGTCTGCCTTATGGTCATTTCGATTCAAACTAGAACACTGCACCCACGCCCACAGTCATTTTAAATAAGAATGAAACGAAATGAAACATTTCCATCCCATTGCTTCCCAACTCCCCTCTCCCTCTGGGAAGAGGACTGGGGGTGATCTCGGAAGCGGTATGGAGCGCTTGGGGATTGTCTCAATCCAGCTTGAAAGGACTACAAATGGCCAAAAAACGAAGTCTCCAGACCCGTCCTCCCAGTGCGGCGGAAGGAAGCCAGCAGGGTGTCAATTCTGGGACTCGACCGGCTGCGGCGGCTGCCATTTCAGCACCAAGGTAGAAAGTTGCGGCAGGCAGAGCTCGAGGGAGTAGGGCAAGTTGTGGTAGGCCCAGTCGTCTGTCCACTTGCCCCCCAAATTGCCTACCCCGCTGCCCCAAAACTCCACAGCATCGCTGTTGAGCAGCTCTCGATAAAAACCTCGTTCCGGTACCCCAATGCGGTAATTGGGCCAGACCACCGGCGTGAAGTTACAAACCACCACCACCCACTCACTGGGATCCTCCCCATAGCGGATGAAGGAAACAATGCCGCGATGGTCGCTGCAGTCAATCCAGCGGAACCCTTCTGGCTTGGTGTCTTGGGTATACAGGGCAGGCTCAGAGCGCAACAGGTGATTCAGGCTGGCCACGTAGTGGCGCAACTTGGCGTGGGGTTCATACTGCAGCAGCCCCCAGTCCAGATCTGCCCAAACGTTCCACTCATTCCACTGGCCAAACTCCATGCTCATGAACAAGGTTTTCTTGCCAGGGTGGGTGAACATGTAGCCGTATAAAGCCCGCAGGCTGGCGAACTTATGCCAATGATCCCCCGGCATTTTGCCCAACATGTGGCTCTTGCCATGCACCACCTCATCATGAGAAAAGGCCAGCATGTAATTTTCGCTGAAGGCATACATGAGGCTGAAGGTGACCAAATGGGGATGGAACTGGCGGAACCAGGGATCCATGTGGAAATAATCCAACATGTCGTGCATCCAACCCATGTTCCACTTCAAGTTGAAGCCCAGCCCACCCACATGGGTTGGCCAAGTTACCATCGGCCAAGCGGTAGATTCTTCGGCAATGGAAAGCGCACCGGGGTTGTATTTGAAAATGAGGGTATTGAGCTGCCGGAAAAAGTCGATGGCTTCGAGGTGTTCCCGCCCGCCGTAGGGATTGGGGATCCACTCTTTGCGGTCATAATCCAGATAAAGCATCGAGGCCACCGCGTCCACCCGGATCCCATCGATGTGGTATTTCTCGAACCAAAAAAGGGCATTGGCCACCAGATAATTGCGCACCTCGTTGCGGCCATAATTAAAGACCAAAGTGCCCCAACCTTTGTGCTCGCCTTTGCGAGGGTCGGCGTACTCGTACAGGTGAGTACCGTCGAAAAAAGCCAGCCCATGCCCATCTTTGGGGAAATGCCCAGGCACCCAATCGACAATCACGCCGATCCCGGCCTGGTGGGCCCGATCGACAAAATACATAAAGTCTTGCGGGGATCCATAGCGGGATGTCACGGCATAGTAGCCGATCACCTGATAGCCCCAAGAGCCATCAAAGGGGTGTTCTGCCACCGGCAACAGCTCGATGTGGGTGAAGCCCAGCTCCTTCACATAGGGGATCAATTTGTCCGCCAGCTCGCGGTAGGTGAGGAAGCGAGTATTGGGCTTTTGGTCCACCAGCACACTTTGCCCTTCGGCAGGTGGATCTTCAGCCGAGGCGTGCATCCAGGATCCCAGATGCACCTCGTAAACCGAAATCGGCGAGCGCAGGGGATCGGTGGCGGCGCGTTTTTCCAGCCAGGCTTGGTCGTGCCAGGTGTAGGTGTTGAGGTCGGCTACGATGGAGCCGGTTTTGGGGCGCACCTCCTGTTGAAAGCCATAGGGATCCGATTTTTCGTAGATATCCCCCCAGGAAGTTTTCACCTCGTACTTGTAGATGGCGCCTGGCCCTATGCCGGGGATGAACACCGCCCAGATGCCGCTTTCGCCCAGCCGCTTCATCTGGTGTTGACGCCCGTCCCAGTGGTTAAAATCGCCGATAACGCTGACGTTGCGGGCGTTGGGAGCCCAGACGGCGAAATGCACCCCCTTCACCCCATCCACCGTGATGAGATGGGCGCCCAGCTTGTCGTAGATGCGGTGGTGATTCCCCTCGTTGAACAGGTAGCGATCCAGCTCGCCGATGTGGTTGACCTTCTCCAGGGGAAAGCGGTAGGGATCCTCCCATTCTTCCAAGTGTTCCCCTTGGGGATCCCAGACCCGTTGGGCCCGCAAAAAATAGTCCGGCAGAGGGGTTCCCGGCTCAAAGCGCAGCTCGAATAGCGTTTCCGGGTGCAGCGGCTGCATCGGGTAAGCCTGTCCGGTGGCGCGTTCCACCAGCCAAACCTGCCGAGCATTGGGCACAAGGGCGCGCACCAACCCAAAGGATTTCCCGGCCTCTTCTATCTGCTGGGGGCCCAAAACGGCATAGGGATCCTGCCATTGGTTGGA
>NZ_JANSIC010000017.1:13018-14217 GCF_047461955.1 Synechococcus sp. R55.7 | reverse complement strand
TTGCGCCGACAGATCAACTTGGCAAAGCCCAGGGGGGCAGCTTCTGCCTGGGCCCGATCCACATCGGCAAACTCCTGTTTGAGCACCACCACATCCTTGCCGTATTGCTGCCGGGCTTCGCTTTCGGTGAGGCCCACACGGGCCAGCTCCGGCTCGGTAAAGATGGCCCAGGGAATGACGCGATAACGCGCTTGGCTGAGGGGGAAAAACAGGGCATTGACCAAGGCCACTGCCGCTTCGTAGGCCGCCACATGGGTAAATTGCGGCCCGCCGATGACATCCCCACAGGCGTAGATGCGGGGATTGCGGGTTTGCAGCTTGGCATTTACCTGGATCCCTTGGGGGGTGTACTGCACGCCGGCGGCTTCTAGACCCAGCCCTTCCACGTTCGGGATCCGACCGGCGGCCACCAAAATCTCTTCTGCACGGATCACTTGATCACCTGCAGCGGCGGTGCCTGCCCCGGAATTGGCCTTTAGGGAAAGCAGCTTTGCCCCTTGCTCTTGGCCAACTGCTGTGGCGCGTACCCGGGTGAGGATGCGGATCCCATCTTGGGTCAACTGTTGCTGCACCACCTGGGCGGCTTCGGGATCCTCCTTGGGCAAGATGCGCTCGCGGCTGGCAATGAGGGTCACCTCGGATCCCAGACGGGCCAGAGCTTGGCTCAACTCGCAGCCTACCGGCCCCGCCCCTATCACCGCCACCGATTTGGGCAAGCGGGTCAAGTCAAAGATCGATTCGTTGGTCAGATAGCCCGCCTCGGCCAAGCCCGGCAAGGGGGGAACCCAAGGACGGGATCCGGTGGCGATGACAAAAGCCCGCGCCTGTACCTGCCGTCCTGCCACCTCAAAGGTGCGCCCATCCACAAAGTGGCCCTTGGCAAACACCAGTTCCACCCCCAGTTGGCGGAAGCGATCTGGCGAATCGGCGTGGTTGGCGATGTAGCTCTGGGCAGAGCGAATGTGTTCGTACACCTTGAGGTAATCCACCGAGATCCCTGCTGGGCCAGGGAGAGTTACCCAACCGGCAGCCATGGCCTGGCGAATCCGATGGACGGTATGGGCCACGTGAAGAAGGGCTTTGCTGGGCACACAGCCATACCAGAGGCAATCGCCGCCCAAGCGGTCGCTGCCTTCCACCAGCAGCACCTTGGCCTTCAGTTGGGCCGCAGCGCTGGCCACCACCAGACCCGCCGCACC
>NZ_JANSIC010000017.1:9067-12918 GCF_047461955.1 Synechococcus sp. R55.7 | reverse complement strand
ATGCGCCAGATCCAACTGCGGGATCGCCGCAGCCACTTTTTGCTCAAGGATCGCTATCAGAAGCGCCTGCTGGATATTGCCTTGGCCATTCTCAAGCAACCTCACCAGGCGGAAGAGGTGGTGCGGCAGGTGTTCGAGTTCTGCTGGAAACACGCCGATGCCTTTGACCTGCAGCGGGATCGCTCGGTGGCTCTGTGGCTCTACGAGTTGACAGCCTTTCAAGCCAGGGAACGGCTGCGGCGTTGGGCTTGGCTACCCGCCCCCCTCTCCATGCAAACTTCAGCTCCTCTGGGGCCGCGACGTCTCCTCTGGGGCAGCCTGGCGGTGTTGGGGATCTACGCAGTGGCCATGACAGCAGCCTACTGGCATCTGCGCTGGCAGTGGGGATCCCCCATCGAGGGAGAGTCGGCGGCGGTTCAACGGCTCTATCAAGAGTGGCAACGACAACCGCAGGTGCAGCGAACCCTGCTGCGGGATCCCAGCTTCAGCACTCCCCTGTTGGTGCAAGCCCTCTGGTCGCCCCATGCCAAGCAGGTGCTGCTATTGGCCTCGGAGATGGCTCCCGCCCCCCCAGGGAGCACCTATCAACTGTGGCTGGAGTCGGATGTCCAGGGAGGGGGACGACTGCTGGAAAACGCCGGCACTTTTGCCGTCAACGGGGAAGGATCCCTGCAGTGGCTCAGTCAACCCCTCCATTCTGAGCAGCCGACCCGCCTTCTCGTCACCCTCGAACCGGCAGGAGGAAGCGAATCCCCCACAGGCCCGCCTCTGCTGCAGAGCAGTTTTTGGATCCCTGCCGCCCAGCCATGATCAGGAGAGATTGGGGGATAACTGGGGGGCTTGTCTCCCGCTTTTGCGCCGCTTAGCATGGGATCCCCGCAAGCGCACCTTGAGACGGTAGCGAACAGTTTCATGCACAACTTTGTAGGAAGCATCCACACCGTGGGTTTCCCGCAGCCATTCGCGAATGTCGCTGTAGGTACGGAATCGGCCAGGCTGATGCAGCTCCTGCTTGAGGATTTCCAAAACCGGCTTGGGGATGAGGGGTTTGCGCCCTTGGTTGCGGGGCACCGTCAACATGCCCTCTAGCCCCCTGGCCTTGTAGCGTTGAAACCATCGAAAAATCGTTGAGATGTCCCGCCCCAGAATTTCAGCCAAGCCTGTCATCGTCTTGACTTTCCCAATCTTGAGCAGGTAGAGAGCTTGAACCCGCTCCTTCCCGGTCGGTGTAGACTGCTTGCTTAGTAGGGATTTGAGCTCTTCAGCCGATTCCCGAATGTCGAGCTTGAGGACTCCAGCCATGTCGAGGTATCGCAGAACGGCGTTGAATTTGTTGCTTGGCTGAGAGTGTACCACAGTACCTTCGGGTTCTGGAAGTTGTTCGTGAAGTTTGCCTGGGCATTGCTTGACATTTACAGAATCTCGAACTGAAAAATCTCTAACAGGCTACCCTCGTCGCTTTTCAGGATGGGCGGGCAAGGGATCCCCTCTAGGGCGGCAGGCCGTGGCTGTAGGAGTGGCTGTAGGATCAGAGGGCAAGCTTGCCGACGCTGCACTATGGTTCTTCGCAAGTATCTTGCAGGAGAGGGGCTGCGTTGGTTTCGACTGGCCCTGCAGTTGCAAGGATCAGTTGTGCCGGCAGTGCTTCCCCGCGCCTTTATCTGCAGCTTGGCCGGGGTGCTGGTTTCGGTTCTGTATAAGTTGGGGCTGCCCCTGGCGCTGTCGTCCTTGGTGGCGTTTGTGCCCAACATCGTTTTGGGTTTGATGCTGGTGTTTCGGACAAACACCGCCTACGAACGGTTTTGGGAGGGGCGGAAAGCTTGGGGATCCGTGGTGAATGACGTGCGCAATTTGGCCCGCCTGATTTGGGTAGCCATTGAAGAAAAGCAACCCGGCGACCGGGAAGAGAAGATCCAAACTCTATATCTGTTGCCCGCCTTTGCCATGGCCATGAAACAGCACTTGCGCCAGGAACCTTTGCTGGATGAGATTCAGCCCCTCCTCAGCCCGGAGCAGTTGCAACGTCTCCAAAGCCTCAAACACCCCCCCTTGCAAATTGCCTTTTGGATCGGAGATTACTTACAGCGACAATACCAAAAGGGCCGCGTTGAGGTCTACCAGCTCACGATCATGGTGGAGCGGCTCAACAGCATGGTGGATGCGCTGGGGGCCTGTGAGCGCATTCTCATGACCCCAATGCCCATGGCTTATGCCCTGCACTTGAAGCAGTTGTTATTGCTCTACTGTTTATCTTTGCCGTTTCAGATGGTGGAAGGTTTGGGTTGGATGACCGGCCCCATTGTGGGATGGCTGAGCTTTATGTTGTTTGGCGTTGAAGAGATCGGCATCGAAATTGAAAATCCCTTTGGCCGGGATCCCAATGATCTGCCCCTCGATAACATTTGCAACAAGATGAAGCACAATATTGCGGATTTGATCAATTCCACTTAGGGAACTCTCGCCGTTCTGGATGGCAGGGCAGCTGCCCATTTCAGATCCTCAGCCGGCACCTACCCCTAGTGGAGATAGCCGGGGCGAACCCGATGATTGAGAGGAAGGGATCCCTATATCTTGGGTAGGGAACAAGATGGGTTTGCTAAACTGTGGACAATTTGCCGAGGTGCTCTGGGGATGGCCTGCTCAACCTGCACATTTTTACACCTGGCCGATGTGCATCTGGGCTATGACCGCTACGACAGCCCGGAGCGGAGCAAGGACTTCTTTTTGGCTTTTCGGGATGTTGTCCGGCGCTATGCCATTCAGGATCCGGTGGACTTTGTGCTCATCGCCGGAGATCTGTTCGAGCATCGGCAGATTCAGCCCGGCGTTCTCAACCAAGCCCAGATCGTCTTGCGGGAGCTGCAGCAGGCCGGGATTCCGGTGTTGGCCATCGAGGGCAACCACGACAACCGTCCCTATGGCGTGAAAACCAGTTGGCTGAGGTACTTAGCCGATCACGGGGAGTTGATATTGCTGGAGCCTGAGGAAGGGGAAGAAGGACTGGAGCTGCGTCCCTGGTCGGGCCGGCGGGGAGGGTATCTGGATTTGCCCTGTGGGGTGCGGGTGATCGGATCCCAGTGGTACGGATCGGCAGCTCCCAGGTCGATTGAGCAGTTGGCGGCGGCCATTCGACGGTTGCCCCCCGGCCCAGAACGGGTGGTGTTGATGTTCCACCACGGTCTAGAAGGCCAAATTGCCCGTTACCAAGGCGCTTTGCGCTACCGGGATCTGTTGCCCTTGCGGGAGGCGGGAGTGGGCTACCTGGCCTTGGGACACATTCACAAAAGCTATTCCGAGGGGGGGTGGATCTTCAACCCGGGATCCCTGGAGGCCAACAGCACTGCCGAATGGGACTTCCAACGGGGGGCCTATCGCGTCCGCTGGGGAGATGGCCCACCCCAAGCGGAGTTGGTGCAGGATTACCATCAGCGGCCCCGCCGCCGGCTCTATCTGGAGGCCAAGGGCAGAGAAACCCCCGAACAGATTGCCGCAGCAGCCATTGCCTTGGCTAAGGGATCCCGTTTTCAGGAAAGTGAGATGGAGCCGATGGTGGAGTTGCGGCTGGTGGGACAGGTGGGGTTCGCCAAGCATGAGCTGGATAGCCGCGCCCTACAGTGTCAAATTCAGCAGCTTACCGGCGCCTTGCTGGTTCTGTTTCGTTTTGAGGCCAATACTTTAGAGCTCGGGTCGGCTGCCCTTTCCTTGGAAGAAGAGGGGCAGAGGCTACAAATCGAAGAGAAAATCTACAGGGATCTGCTGAGCAGCCATGCCCACTACCGCAAACGCAGTGAAGAGCTAGCGCGGCTGCTTCTGGATCTTAAAGAAAAGGTTTTGGATGGGCAAGGAGAATC
>NZ_JANSIC010000017.1:0-8967 GCF_047461955.1 Synechococcus sp. R55.7 | reverse complement strand
CAAAACTTCAAATCTCATGAGGATGCCGTCTTCACGTTTGAGCCAGGTATTAACGCCATTTGCGGAGAAAACGGAGCGGGCAAGACCAGCATTTTAGAGGCCATTGCCTGGGTTTTGTTCGACTACTGTCCCTACAGCCAAGAAGAAATCATCCGCTCCGGTGCCAACGACGCAGTGGTGACTGTGCAATTTATCTCCCAATGGGATCAGCGCACCTACGATGTTCGCCGCAGCGTAACGCAGGGATATCGTCTCTTTGATCCCCAGCTGAAGCAGCGCCTAGAGTATGAGCGCAAGTCCGATGTGCTGCCGTGGCTGAGGCAACATTTGGGCGTACCTGCCGGTACCGACCTGGCGCGGCTCTTTGCCACAACGATTGGGGTGCCCCAAGGGACTTTCACAGCAGACTTTCTCAAAACCGGTCGAGATCGCAAAGAAGTTTTCGATCGCATCTTAAAGGTGGAAGAGTACCAGCAGGTAGCCAAAGACCTGTTGGCGGTCGAAAAATACAGCGAGGCGCAGATTCAGGCCATTAATCATCAAATTGAATTGCTCCGCCAACAGCTACAGGAGTGGGATCCGCTGCAAGCGGAGCGGCAGAAAATCCAACAAGAACTCAGTTACTGGCAAGAGCGCTTGAGTCAATCGATCCACACTCTGGATCAGGTTAAGCTTGAGATCGAGCGACTGGAGAAATGGCTTGAGCAAATCCAAACTTTAGATCACCAGATTGCCCAACTGGAGCAAAAGGGATCCCTGCTTCAGGTATCTCTTGAGCAGGCAGAAAAGTTATGGGCAGAGGCCAGGCAAGCTCAAGCGCAGCAACAGCAATACTGGGAGGGATCTCAGCATTTTTTGGCCACAGAAGCTCGCTTGCGGGAGCTGGAAAAACAGCAACAGCAACGCTTGGAGTGGCTGAAACAGCGGGATGCTTTGCTCTCGCAAAAGCAGCATATCGAAAACCAATTGGCAAGACTTCAAGAAAAGTTAAGCCAACAGCAGCGCTGGAAGCAGGAGCTAGAGGAGCTAACCCCGCAAATTCAGGCCCAAGAGGAGCTAGAGCGTCAGCAGACCTATTGGACTCAACAGCTCAACACGTTGCTACACCTGCACCGCGAATGGGAACAGATCCAGGCAGAATGGACAGCCCACGCCGAGCGCTGTCAACTGCTACAAAGCCGAGTGCAAGAAGCTGAACAGGCCCAGGCCATATGTCGGCAGCATCAATTGACCTACAACCGTTGTTTGCAGTTGGAAACCCTCATTGCAGAGCAGGAAGCGCTGCGGCGAACCCGACAAACTTTACTGGCTCAACGGGAAACTTTGCAACATCAACTGCATCGATTGGAGCTGCAGGGATCCGAATATCAGCAACAACTCCAGATCTTCCAAAAAATGGAGGCGGAAAAACTTGAGCTGCAACCCCTGTGTGAACGGCAGGCCTCCCTGGAGCAGCGCCACTCCCAACTTGGCGAGAAGTTGGCTTCCTTTCAGGCTCTGCGCCTTGAACTCAAACAACGGGAAACGGAGCAGGAACAAGGCCAAGTCCAATTGCAACAACTGCAGCTCCAACTGAGACAACGGCAGGCGGATTTGGAGCGGGTAGCCGCCATTCCTGCGCTCGAAACTCAACAGGAGCGATTGCAAACTCAGCTCAGCCGCATTGCCGCAGCTCGTCAATTTCAACAGGAGCTACAAGCCCTTTTTGAGCAGGGCTCGGATCAATTGGCTCAACACCATCACAGCATCCGGCAACTTCTGGACGAATTGGAAGCGCAGCGACACAACTATCCCCAACTTCAATCTCTGTGGCAGCGGATCCCAGAGGTACTCACTCGATCTTCAGCACTCAGCCAACAGTTGCTCCAGTCCATCCATCAGATTTTGCAGGATCTGGCTCCCCAAACTTCCGAGCCCCAACTTCGTCAGCAGTTGTCCAACATCCAAAAACAACTCAGGACTTTGCAACCCTTGCTCGGCCTAACCGCACAAATACCCGATTTACAAGCCCAAATTCAGCAACTGCTGCAGTTGCAAGCCGAACGACAAAGCAGAATTGATGATCTTCACTGGGATCTTGAGGCTGAGCCCACCTTCCTTCGGCAACAACAGGAAATTGGCCAGGCGCTGCAAGAACTGGGGGATCCCAGAGGGCAAATCCAGCGCTTGGAAAGAGATCTCAGCCGCAAGTCTAGGGTTGAGCAAGAATATCAACAAATAGCGGCCCATGTTCAGCAACTCCAACAGCAGATACAAGCCCTAGAAGAGCAGCTGCAACCGCTTTCAGATCTGGATGAAAGAATTGCAGCTTTGCGGGAAGAACAAGGCCGGCACCGCAACAACTACGAGACCTTTATCCGCATGCAGCCTCTTGCCCAAAGTTTGCCCCGACGGCAAGATGAACTCCAAGCGGCCCAGTTGGCCCTAGATCAAATCCAGAAAGCCAAGCAAGAAAAACAAGCCCAGATCGACCGCTGGGAACAAACAGAGGGATCCAAAGATAACCTGCAAGCCCAAATTGCAAAAGCCGCCGAAACCCTAAGGGCACTGGGGGATCCCAGAAGTCAAGCCGAACGGCTCAAAGCAGAGCTAAAACAGGAAAAGCAGTATTTACAAATGCAGGCCGACTGCCTGCAGCAGCTTCAGGATTTACAGGCCGCACTCAACCCTATCGAGGAGGCCCTATGCCAAACGGAGCATCTGGATCGAGAGCTGGGATCCCTGCAGGAAGAACGCGAACGATACCGTTTAGATCACGAGCGCTATCTGCAGGCAGAACCCATCGCCAAATTGCTTCCCCAACGGGAACAGGAACTGGCCGAGCTAAACGCCCAGCGGCAGCAACTGCAAACTCAGCTTTCCCAACTTCGCGCAGCACGGGATCCCTTAGCTGCTCTGTATCGACCGCAGGAGCATGAGCATCTTCGATCCCTTCTGCAGGCCACCGAAATTCAAAAAGCCGAAGCCCAGGCCCGACTGGAGAGCCTAGCTCCTCAACTGAGCAAAATTGAGGAAAAGTTGCGGCAATTGGAACAGACCAAGGCAAGCTTAAAGCAAGTCGAGGCAGAAAAAACTGAGAAAGAACGCCTACACCGCTTTATCAAGTTTAGCCGAGATACCTATAGAAAAGCCGGCCCTCAAATTACCCAATACTACCTGCAGCAGATCAACCATACTGCCGATCACCTCTTCCGAGAAATTCTCAACCGTCCCAACGTCACCCTGACCTGGGAAGCCGATTATGAGATCCGCGTTCAAGAAGCCGGCAGCCCCAAACGACGGTTTGCCAGCCTTTCCGGGGGAGAGCAAATGTCGGCGGCCTTGGCAGTGCGCTTGGCTTTACTCAAGGTGTTGGGACAACTAAATATTGCCTTTTTCGATGAGCCCACCACCAATATGGATACCCAACGGCGACAGCGGCTGGCAGAGGCTATTACCAACCTGCGATCTTTTGAGCAGCTGTTTGTTATCAGCCACGACGATACCTTTGAGCAAATGACAGAAAATGTTATTCGGGTGGAAAGGCACTCCGGATCCAAGTCGGTAGGGAGGGATCCCGCCCATGGTGTTTAGAGCCGACCGGATCCTGGCGGTCTTGCAGCAAAAGCGGGAAGCCTTTGCCACTTTTGATCAACGGCTATCGGAGCGCAGAGAATGCTATAGGCAGGCCATGGAAAACCTGTGCAAGTGGTCGAGCTTAGAGATTGCCGAAAAAATAGCTCCATTCCCTTTCCCAGGCGCTTTACCTACTGCGGAGTGGGATCGCTACTCCAATTGGAAGATCCCCTTTGAGCAGGAATGGGCCAATTACGAAGAAAGCCGCGATTGGGCGAAGTCGGTCATTGAAAATATTCCCACCTTTGCCGTAGATGGATCCCAGATTTATCCCAGCAAAGATCTGTCAATACCGGTGGCGCTGGTGCAAATTGGCTGGTATGAAAACCATCATTGTGCAACAGGCTTGTACGAAAAAGACATTCAAGTGGATGTATTGACTCCAAGGGACCTGGGATCCGACAGCAGCGGCGAACCGAAAGAGCGAATGGTTAACATGCGCCGCTTTCAAATGGAAATCGAGAGACTTGTAGAATACATTCAAAAATCTCAACCGGGATCCCGAAAATTGGCCTTTTTGGACGGGGCGCTGGTGGCTACTTTTGCCGAAGTCTTCGAGCCAGAAAGCCAAGACTTTTATGTGCAGTGTTTGCTCCAGCTTCTGCGGGCCAGCGAGCAAAGCCGGATCCCCATCGTGGCCTACATAGACACCACCTACACTTCCGATTTGGTGGCGTTGCTGAAGCATTGTTTTGACCTACCCGAAGCTCCACAGCTTCACGATGCGCAACTGCTCAGCCCCTGGTTGGATTGGGGGGATCGTACGCCTTTTTTCATCTGTGCCCGCGGCGGCAGCCTCAACCCCCAAGATGGGATCCTCAACTCCTACCAAGAAATGCGGGAGCGAGTGGGATTTGTTTACCTGCGCACCAATGACAACTTTCCGGCCCGCTTGGAAATACCCGTTTGGGTTTATGAGGCAGGACTGTTGGACTGGTTGGTGGATCTGGTTCGCTGTGAGGTGGTGATTGGGCGAGGTTATCCTTATGTGCTGGAGACAGCCGATCAAATAGCCGTTATCCGCAATGAGGATCGCAACCTTTTCTTACGCCTCATGCAAGATTGGGCCGCTCGCGAAAAGCTGAACCTAAGGCTATCCCGGAAAACAGTAAGTAAATTACAGCGGAGACGAGTTCGATGAGATTGGGAAAGGTAGTTCGCTCCAACAATCACTGTGATTATGTGGTGCAGGTGGACGATGCTTTAGAAGTCAAAAATCCGCCGACTCCTGATGACTATGGCTTCGGCAGCTTTGTCAAGCTAGAAAGCGACCGGCGACACTGGGCCGTAGGTCTGGTTTACAATACCCAACTCCTGAATCCGATGTTCCTCAATTCTGGGCCGCGCCTTTCCAGCCAGCCGGATCCCTATTTTTCCCCCGATTTGCAGAATGAGGTGCGCACGCTACTCTCGGTGGTCTTAATCGGGGCCTTGGATGAAGAGCGCCGCTGTGGCCGGCAAGGGATCCCACGCGTGGTGGTGCCTGTAAACACGCCGGTTTTTCGCATGAGCCGGGAAGAGATCCTGCGCTTTCACCAGGATCCCCAAGGTCAAACCCAATTTTCCTACTATGGTTTGCTGCTGAGTAGCGGCGGCAACTTTGCCAATCATTTGATCTACCAAGTCTTGAACGACATTACGCCGATGTTTGCCGATCCAGCTCAACGGCGAGCTCTGCAAATCTTAAGCAAAGAATTGGCCTGGAAAATGACTGTAGGAGCGATGCGCTAATGCCCCAAAAAATCACCGATAATGGCCACCATCCAGAAGCCACCCTCTCTCCAACTGAGGACTCTCCAGAGGTAATTGGCACCGTCAAAGGGCCTGGAGAAACCTCTAACCAATATGTTTTCATCACTTCCAATACCCAAGCGGTAAAGGTGGGCGATTTCGTCTACTACGAAGTCCAGGATCCCCAATCGCAAACGCTGCAAATCTTGGGTAAAATTAGCCAAGTTCAGCTCCTGGATCACATCCCCGATCGCATCTTTGCCGATACCGAAATCGATCCCAGCACCATTGTGGCTCTGGTGGGCTTCACCCATCCCAATCCGGAAATCTATGCGGTTACCGTCGAGGTCATCGGCTATTTCAATCAGAAGATGGGCTTTATTAACCCCCGCCGCGCTCCGGATCCCGGTGCCAAGGTTTTTCTGGCCTCCAATCGTCTGCTGAAATCAATTTTGAACAAACGAGATGAAACAGCCATTGGGGGTGCTCACTTGGGCAGCCTGTTGTTGCGCGATGAGGGAGCAGTGCCCGTAGTACTGGACGTCAAGGAAATGGTCAGCACCCATCTGGCCATTTTGGCGGGGACAGGATCCGGCAAATCTTATACAGCAGGGGTTTTGATTGAAGAGCTGCTTTTGCCCAAAAACCGAGCTGCCGTCCTCATTTTCGATCCCCACGGGGAATACCACACGCTGGCAGAAATGCAGTCCCACCCCAAGTTTTTTGGGGAAGATGGCTACCGACCCAAAGTCAAGGTTCTTTCACCGCAGGAAATTAAGATTCGTGTATCTTCTCTTAACTTCTTTGATATTCTGACCCTGCTGCCAGAGACCACTGACCGACAGAAATCTTTTCTGGAGAAAGCCTTTCGCAAAACAACTCAATTTAACCCGATCCGCTGGACGATTCAGGACTTAATCGATGCCGTAAATGAAGCCGATTCTGCAGAAGATGGATCCCAGGGATCCTCAGCCGCCGCCTTGGAGTGGAAATTAGAACAGATCGACCGTTCTCCCTATTTCGACAATTTGCAACACCTAGCTCCCAAAGACTTGTTTGAGCCGGGGCAGGTAACCATCCTGCAAATGCATGAGATCAGCCAAGAAGAACAGCAGGTGATCGCTGCTGCCATCTTGCGCCAGGCCAACTATGCTCGGATCAATACCCACAAAGGCAAGATCCAGCCGGGGGACGAAAATTACTTGCCTTATCCCGTCTTTATTTTGCTGGAAGAGGCCCATCGGTTTGCCCCTGCCCACGAGCCTTCCCGTTGCAAACAGGTGCTGCGCACCATCCTCAGCGAAGGACGCAAGTTTGGACTGGGAGTAGGGCTGATCACGCAACGCCCTGGCAAGTTGGACTCGGATATTCTGTCTCAATGCATGAGCCAATTTTTGATGCGAATTGTCAACCCTGCCGATCAGGAAAATTTGCGCCACAGTGTCGAGGCTGCCGGACGGGATCTGTTACAGGAATTGCCCGCCTTGAGCAAAGGTCAGGTGATCATCTCCGGGGTGTGCGTCAATACCCCTGTACTGTGCAAAGTGCGGCAGCGCTACACGCAGCATGGCGGCGAAACGTTGGATATTCTTGGCCTCTGGCAAAGGCATTCTCAAGAACACCACCAGCGGGATCGCTTGGCCCAGTCGGCCCCTCTCAAACCGCGTCCTCAACCTCAGGTGGTGGATGGACTCAGCATTGATTAGCAATGGCCCAAAACTCCAACTGTGGCCTGATCTCAATCGCTGAATCTGCCAAATCTACAATCCGAAACCACTGCTTGATTGCAATACAATTCATTTCACAGAAACAAGTTTTGGGGCGAGCAGGATGAGGAAACAAGCCCTTTTGCCAGGTTTGCTGGGCATTGCCGTTGCGGTTCTGCTGGGATCCGGGCCTGCCTATGCTCAGTTGCGGCTGATCCCCGAAGCGGCGCGGCGGGTGTACGAGGCATTGCCGGATCTGCCGCTGGAAAACGTCTACACCCCCATTAACCCCAATGACGGCGGCCCTACGCCTGAGGAAGATACCTTGGTGCGGCGGATGATGGTTTACCATCTGCAGGTGGCCGGTCGCTCCCCGACCGACCGCTTTGACTGGCAACTGACGCTGGCGGACTATTTTGATGCCAATGAGCCAATCATCGCCCAACGGTATCCCGGTGCCGACCGCCTCACGGTCAACCCCTACGCCCAAGACAAAGCCGTTGTACAATCCCTGAACCGGCAACAGCGACAGGCCCTGCTGGAAGCCCTTGTGCTGGCCTTCGGTGGGGATCCCAACCCAACGCCCCTCTACATTCCCACCGACGGGGATCCTGCCCCTACCCGTCCCACCCCAGAACCTATGAAGCCCTTGCTGCTTCCCGGCAGCGGATCCGCTGACTTGCTCAGGCCCTAGCCGAGGTTTCCCGCTAACTCAAGGCTTGCCCGGTGTAGTTCTCAATGCAGCGCAGGAACAGCTCTACCCCAATGCCAAGGGCAGCCTCATCGAAGTCGAAGCGGGGGTGGTGGTGAGGGTAGTTCAGGCCCCTTTCGGGGTTGGCGGATCCCAAAAAAAAGTAGCAGCCGGGCACCTCGTTGAGAAAAAAGGAGACGTCCTCGCCGCCCATGGTCATTTCTGGGATGATCCTCGCCTCTGGGCCAAACACCTCGCGGGCAGACTGTTCCACCAGAGCTGCCATAGCAGGATCGTTTTGAACCGCTGGATAGCCCCGCTCGAATCGAAACTCATAGGTGGCTCCGTAGGCTTGGCAAATGCCGGCAAGGATTTCTTCCATGCGCTTTGGGATCAAATCGGCCACTTCAGGGTGAAAACTGCGCACAGTACCCCAAATTTCTGCGCTTGGGGCGATAACGTTGAAGGCATCGCCGGCCCGGAAACGGCCCACCGTCACCACCGCCGGCTGCAGCGGATCCACACTGCGGGAGACAATGGTCTGCAAAGCATTGACAATGTGGGATCCCACCACAATGGCATCCACTGTTTGTTGGGGAAGGGCAGCATGTCCGCCTCGCCCGATCACCTGAATCTGAAAGCGGTCGGCAAAGGCCATCGAGGGGCCACTTTTCACGCCAATAGTGCCCAGAGGGCGATTATTCCACAGGTGTAGGCCGAGGATGGCTTCCACATCCGGGTTTTTCAGAACCCCCGCCTCCAGCATGGGCTTGGCTCCGCCGGGGCCTTCTTCGGCAGGTTGAAAAATGACCTTGACGGTACCCCTGAGGTGGTGGCGGTGCTGTTGCAGCAGCTTGGCGGTGCCTAGAGCAATGGCGGTGTGGCCGTCGTGGCCGCAGGCGTGCATGACGTTGGGGATGGCGGAGCGGTACTCGACTTCATTGGCCTCATGAATGGGCAGGGCATCCATATCGGCCCGCAGCGCCAAAACCGGCCCCGGCTGCTCTCCCTCAATGGTGGCCACGATGCCGGTGTGGGCAATGCCGGTCTGGTGAGGGATCCCCCAACTTTTCAGGCGCTGGCTGATGTAGGCGGCGGTTTGCTTCTCCTGGAAGCCCAGCTCAGGATACTTGTGGATGTGGCGGCGCCAGGTCACCAACTCGGGTTGTAAAGCTCGAACAGCAGGGCGAAGCGCAGGGACAGACATGACCTGAAAAACAAAAA
>NZ_JANSIC010000016.1:8939-16977 GCF_047461955.1 Synechococcus sp. R55.7 | reverse complement strand
AGTAACCTGGAAAGCGTTCCGCTCCTTTGTGCCATGACTCAGCAACTGACTCTCGACGGACTGGGATTGGGATCGAATGGGGGATCCCGTCTGGGTCGGGTGATTGCCACCGATTTGCAGGGGGAGATGCAGCGCTCCTACCTGGAATACGCCATGAGCGTGATCGTGGGGCGGGCCTTGCCGGATGTGCGGGATGGCCTCAAGCCGGTACACCGCCGCATCCTCTACGCCATGCACGAGCTGGGCCTGACGCCGGATCGCCCCTACCGCAAATGCGCACGGGTGGTGGGGGATGTGCTGGGGAAATATCACCCCCACGGGGATCAGGCAGTTTATGACGCGCTGGTGCGCATGGTGCAAGACTTTTCCAGCCGCTATCCCCTGGTGGCGGGACACGGCAACTTCGGCTCTGTGGATGATGACCCGCCGGCGGCTATGCGCTACACGGAGTGCCGGCTGGCGGAGCTGAGCCACACAGCGCTTCTGGAGCAGGTGTCGGAAGAGATCGTCGATTTCATGCCCAATTTCGACGGATCCCAGGCGGAGCCCACCGTTCTTCCGGCCCGCTTGCCCATTTTGCTGCTCAACGGCTCTGCCGGCATTGCCGTGGGCATGGCCACCAATATCCCACCCCACAACCTGGGGGAAGTGGTGGATGGCCTGTTGGCTTTGATCGACCATCCCGACCTCAGCCCTGAGGAACTGTTGCGGTGGATCCCAGGGCCGGATTTTCCCACCGGCGGCCAAATCTTAGACACCCAAGGGATCCGCGAAGCCTACCTCACCGGGCGCGGTTCCATCACCCTGCGGGGAGTGGCCCGATTTGAGGAGATCCAACCGGGCAAAGGACGCCACCGCCGACCTGCTCTAGTCATCAGCGAGTTTCCCTACCAGGTGAACAAAGCCGCTTGGATCGAGAAGGTGGCGGAGTTGGCCAGCCAGGGCCGCCTCAGCGACATTGCCGATCTGCGGGATGAGTCGGATCGCAGCGGCATTCGCGTGGTGGTGGAGCTGAAGCGAGAAGCCAACCCGCAGGCGGTTTTGCAGCAGTTGTATAAGCTCACCCCTTTGCAAAGCAACTTTGGAGCCATCCTGCTGGCTTTGGTGAACGGGGAACCGCGGCAGCTCAGCCTCAAGGACATCCTGCAACACTTCTTGCAATTTCGCGAGGCCACCCTCAACCGGATGTTCCGCGCCGAACTGCAGCAGGTGCAGCGCAAGGCGGAAGAGGTGGCAGGAATGTTGCTGGCGTTGGCGGATCTGGAGGGGGTGATCGAGCTGCTGCGGCAAGCGCCCGATGGCACCACGGCCAAAGCCCAATTGCAAACTCGCCTGGGCTGTACCCCCCAGCAGGCAGAGACGATTTTGGCCATGCCTCTGCGTCGCCTGACGGGATTGGAGCGGGAACGGCTGCACCAGGAACACGCCCAGTTGCAGGCCCGCATCGAAGAACTGCAGGGGCTACTCAGCGACCGCCGCAAGCTCTTGAATTATTTGAAAAAAGAGCTGCGACACCTGAAAAAGACCTTCGGGGATCCCCGGCGCACCCAGATCCTCTCGGCCTCGGAGCTGGAAGCGGAAGTGGCCCAAATCCCCAGCGGCGAAGAGACGGAAGAGACCCACTTCTTGCTGCAATTCACCCGCAAGGGCTATGTGCGCCGCCTGCCTCTGCCTAGCCGTCGCTCCCGCAGCAACCCGGCGCAACGGGAACTGGGGGAAGATGTGCTGGTCGGCCTGGAATGCGTCACGCTGGAGCAGGAAATCTTGGTGCTCACCGCTGGCGGCAAGGCTTTTACCGTGCCCATCGCAGGGATCCCCCTCAGCACTGGCTCTTCACGGGGGGTACCCCTGCTCACCCTTCTTCCCAACCCTGAGCCGATCGTCGCCACCTTCACGTTGGCTCCGGATCCGGGCAAGGCAAGTTTGGTGGTGCTCAGCCGGCAGGGGCGGATCAAGCGGCTGGCCCTGGCAGAGTTGATGGGCCTCACCCAACGGGGATCCACTGTCCTAAAGCTAAAAGAGGGAGATGAGCTGGGCTGGGCAGCCCTTTGGGATCCCGGCCACCAAGGCTACAGCGTCGTCCTGGCTACTTCAGGGGGACGGGTGCTGCGGCTGGATGTCCAACAGATTCCCCTGATGGGTCGAGCGGCTATGGGATCGCCGGCCCTGCGCCTGGGGCGCACCGAACAGATTGCAGGTATGGCGCTGGTGCCCTCCCAAGGGATCCTGGTTCTGGCCAGCCGGTCGGGCTATCTGAAGCGCTTGTCTCTGGAGGAGATCCCCATCTTGGAGCGGAGTCCGGTGGGCGCGCCGGCCTTTCACTTCTCCGACCGAGGGGATGTGCTGGTGGGCTTGGTGGGTCTCCCCCCCGAGCTGGAGAGGCCTTCCCATCTGCAACTGGATGTGATCACGGAGTCTGAACAGGTGTACTCCTTCTCTCCTGCCGAGATCCCGCTGCAAAGCCGCTCCGGGGGCGGATCCCTCCTGGTCAAAGGGGAGCGGGTCAGGGAGTTGCGCCTGTTCTGGCCGCAGTGGCTGCCGGAAGGCGATGTGGGATAGCTCTTGGGGGAGCAGAAGATCCCTAGGACGAAGAGCCTTCCCCAGGCGAGGCCGAATCGGTCGGCGGGGAGCCGGGATCCGTCTCCGGCACTTCGGGATGGCGAACGGGCTTGGGTAGGGTGCCACCTGACCTGATAACCAAACAGCGCACGGTTTGGTGCAGCTCCTCCAGCAAAATGCTGATGGCAGAGCGGAAGTCTCGGTGGTCATCTCGCATTTGCTCCAGCATGGCGCGGATGACTTCCTGACAATCCTTCAGGATGTGCTGCTGCTGGGCAACAATCTGCACCAGTTCGCTTTGTTCCTTGAGCAGCTCCCGCAGACAAGAGCGCAGCTCTTCCACATGGCTCTGCCAAAGGGCCTGTCCTTCCCGCAGCTCCATCACGCTGGTGCGCAAATCGGCGGTCGAGTCTCTTAGGGCTTCGCTGTGGCGGCGCTCGGCTTCCAGTTGCTTTTGCTGCTCCTGCTGCTGTTGCCGCAACTCAGAATTGGCCCGCAAGTTGGCTTCCGCTGCCCTGAGCAATTGAGCCAATCGAACCTCAGTAACAACCCAACGCTCTTCCGGGGAGAGAGATCGACCTCGGCCAACTCGCCTGCAGAAGTACTTCACAGTCGCTGCACCCTATACACAACTCTCTACTTTAAATCAAAGCACCATAGGACTTCAGCCCAAGCAGAGACCTGTCTATCGGGCTTTGTCCCGGCTGTTTTCTGGGTTTACCCAATGTAGCCATGATAGCGGATGCCGAATCCAGAAGTTCGGAAGACGGAGCTGCCCCTCTCCAGGGATCCCAGTCGTTCTTCTAGGATGGTGGAGAGTTTGGATAAAAGAAACCATGCCTTCACTTGCAAATCAGGTGGTGCTGATTACCGGCGCCTCTGCTGGAATTGGGGAAGCCGTCGCTCTGGAGGCGGCCAAACGCGGGGCTCGCTTGGTGCTGGCGGCCCGCCGGGAAGGGCTGCTGCGAAACGTCAAAGACTTGGTGGAGAGTCGGGGAGCGGAGGCGCTGGTGGTGCCCACCGACATGGCCGATACGGCCCAGGTGGAGGCGCTGGCCCAAAAGGCTCTGGATCACTTTGGCCGGGTGGATATCCTGGTGAACAACGCCGGCTATGGCCAGATGGGGCCGGTGGAAGAGGTGGATGTGGCGGCCATGCGGCGCCAGTTTGAGGTGAATGTATTTGGCTTGCACGCCCTCACCCGTGCCCTCTTGCCCCAAATGCGGGAACGGGGCAGTGGCCGCATCCTCAACCTCAGCTCGGTGGCCGGCCAGCTGTCCATGCCTTTCAGCGGCGTTTACAGCGCCACCAAGTTTGCTGTCGAAGCCCTCAGCGACGCCCTGCGGGTGGAAGTGGCCCCCTTCGGCATCAAGGTTATCTTGATCGAGCCGGGGCCGGTAGCCACCGAGTTTGGCCGCGTGGCGGAAGAAACCTTTGCTGCCGTTGTCAACCCCAATGGCCCCTACAAAGCGATCTTGGACAAGACTGCCGAGCTGGCCAGCTCGTTTAACAAAATGGCCTGGCCGGTGGAGAAGGTGGTGGAGCCGATCCTGAGGGCGATGACCGATCCTCACCCTTCCGACCGCTACACCGCTTTCACGGGGGGTAAGGTGGCGTTGGGGCTGATGCGGCTCATGCCCGCTGCTCTGGCTGACTCCATGTGGCGGCGCGTCTATGGGCTGGATGGTCTGGGATCCCCCGGCTCGGCCTAATTGCAGGCTGGTGGCGGGCAGGGATCCCTACAAGATCTCAAGCCCATTGAGTTCTCCTTGGTGCGGGGGCAGGGTTGTGCCTTCCAGGAGGGACAGGTTAAGTTTGTTAAAGGACTTTTAATAACCGAGCGTTCTCTTCCCTATGAACAAGCCTCTATCTCCCCAGCGCTGGCTGATCGCCCTCCTGCTGGGCTTTTGTCTCTGGCAGGGATCCGGCCTGGTGCTGCAGCCTGCACCCGCCCATGCAGCTTTGGCCTCGGCCCTCACCTACGATCGCTTTTTGCGCTACGTCGAGGAGGGGCGGGTTACGGATGTGCGCCTCACGGACAACAATCTGGTAGCTGAAGTTACGGCTGTGGATCCCCAGACCCAGCATTCCACCCGCTACCGAGTGAACCTGCTGCCCAACACCGTACCGCAACTGGTGGACCGCCTCACCGAGCAGGGGATCGAAGTGGCAGTGGTACCCACCCGCAATGGCAGCGCCTTTTGGGCGCTTCTGGGCAACCTGGTGATCCCGCTGTTGCTGTTGGGAGGGTTGTTCTTTTTCCTGCGGCGTGCCGGTGCTGGAGCGGGCGGCCCTGGGCAGGCAATGAACTTCGGCAAATCGCGGGCCCGCTTTCAGATGGAAGCCAAAACCGGCGTTAAGTTCGACGATGTGGCCGGGATTGAAGAAGCCAAAGAAGAATTGCAAGAGGTGGTTACCTTCTTGAAGAAGCCGGAGCGCTTCACCGCTGTTGGGGCCAAGATCCCCAAGGGTGTGTTGTTGGTGGGGCCGCCGGGGACGGGCAAAACCCTTCTGGCCAAGGCCATTGCCGGCGAGGCAGGAGTGCCTTTCTTTAGCCTGTCCGGCTCTGAGTTTGTGGAAATGTTTGTCGGGGTGGGTGCCTCTCGCGTGCGGGATCTCTTCAAGAAGGCCAAGGAGAATGCGCCTTGCATCGTCTTCATCGACGAGATCGACGCGGTGGGCCGGCAGCGGGGGGCCGGCATTGGCGGGGGCAACGACGAACGCGAGCAAACCCTGAACCAGTTGCTCACCGAGATGGACGGCTTTGAGGGCAACACCGGCATTATCGTGATTGCCGCCACCAACCGCCCTGATGTGTTGGATGCGGCTCTCTTGCGTCCGGGCCGCTTCGACCGCCAGATTACGGTGGATCGGCCCAGTTTCAAGGGGCGCTACGAGATCTTGCGGGTGCATGCCCGCAACAAGAAGCTGGCGGAAGAGGTCAGCCTGGAGGCGATTGCCCGCCGTACCCCCGGCTTTGCCGGCGCGGATCTGGCCAACCTGCTCAATGAAGCGGCCATTTTGGCGGCCCGCCGTCAGCGCATGGCCATCACCAACCAAGACATTGAGGATGCCATCGACCGCATCACCATTGGCCTGACCAAGCCGCCGCTTCTGGACGGCAAGAGCAAGCGCCTGATCGCCTACCACGAGTGTGGCCATGCCCTGTTGATGACACTTTTGCCCCACGCGGATCCCTTGAACAAGGTGACCATCATCCCCCGTTCCGGCGGCGCAGGTGGCTTTGCCCAGCAACTGCCCAACGAGGAGCAGATCGACTCCGGCATGTACAGCCGCGCTTGGCTGCTGGATCGGGTGGTGGTGGGCTTTGGCGGTCGGGCGGCTGAAGAGATCGTCTTCGGCTACTCCGAAGTGACCACCGGAGCCAGCAACGACCTACAGCAGAACACGAATCTGGTGCGGCAGATGGTGACCCGCTTTGGCATGTCTGAGCTGGGGCCCTTGATGCTGGATCCCCCCAACAACGAGGTATTCTTGGGCGGCGGCTGGATGAACCGCGTCGAGTACTCGGAGGATGTGGCCGCCAAGATCGACCGCCAGGTGCGGCAGATCCTGGAGAGCTGTTACCAGAAAGCCAAGCAGATTTTGCTGGAGCACCGCCCTCTGCTGGATCGATTGGCCGATACCTTGGTGGAACGGGAAACCCTGGATGGCGACGAATTCCGGGCGATTGTCTCAGAGTATGTGCCCATCCCGGAGAAGGTCGGCCTGCCCAGTCCACTTGCGGAAGCGGGACGGAGTCCAAAGCTGGTCTAAGGGATCCCATCTCCATTGCCAGATAGACAACTGGGGGGGTTGTTGGGGCTGGATCCCGGCAGCTGCCCCCTTTTCCTCGCGAGTTTTGGGTTGCGTTGGGCTGTCGCATGCTCTCTTCGCTCTCTGCTTTGCCGGTTCACCTTTATCGCTGCCTGAGCTGCGGTCGGGAAGGGTTGACCCAATCACCAGGGCGGGAACAGGGATCCGTGGCGGATCGGGTTTATTGTCCCAGTTGTGGCCAAATTTACCCCATCACCGCTTCTGGGGCTGTGGATTTTATCGGCAGCTCATCGGACTTGCATCTCACCCCGGCCCAAGCCATTGCCCATCTGCCTGGGTT
Source organism: Synechococcus sp. R55.7 (assembly GCF_047461955.1). Taxonomy (NCBI): domain Bacteria; kingdom Bacillati; phylum Cyanobacteriota; class Cyanophyceae; order Synechococcales; family Synechococcaceae; genus Synechococcus; species Synechococcus sp. R55.7. The sequence continues at coordinate 10,301 of NZ_JANSIC010000016.1, read as the reverse complement.
CGCCTGGGGCTACGATCGCCTCTGGCGGCCCTGGGCTCTGTCGCTACTGACGGGGGAGAGCTTTGGCAGCGAGCGGGAGAGTCAACTGCTGGCCGAGTTGGTGGGGGAGGGGGATCCCATCTTGGATTTGGGCACTGCCGGGGGGTACTGGAGCCGCTTGCTCCTGGCCAAGGATCCACAACGGACGGTGATCGGCCTGGACAATGCGGCAGGGGTATTGGCGGAAGCCGCTCAACAAGCGCAGCCCCACTGGCAGCACTACAGCCTGATGCGGGCTCGGGCTGAACAGCTTCCCCTCGCCTCTGGAACTTTTGGGGCGGTGATCAGCGGGGCCACCTTGAACGAATTGCCTTTGGATCCCTGTTTGCGGGAAATTGCCCGCGTCTTGAAACCGGGAGGGGCCTTTGTCTCGATGCACAGCCAGCAGGTACAGGGATGGGGGCAGATGGTGCAGCAATGGCTGGAAGCCACCGGCCTTCATTTTTTCTCGGAAACCCAGTTGCGCGAGCACCTTCAACAGGTGGGGCTGCAGTTGGAGCGTTATCTCAGCTTGGGTTGGGTGGCCTTTGTGCGGGCAGTGCGCCTCTGATCTGGGCTGGGTTGAGGTGGCCATTCATTGAGTCCAGAGCGGAGCCATCACCCAAATCCAAGTCGCGTCGATCCCCAGCCCTCCTCTTCCACCGGGAGAGGGCCTGGGAGTGAGGGCGAGAGCGCAGGCTAGGGGATCCACTCCAGCCCAACGCCAAAGCTAAACTCCCGATCCAGGGTCGAGTTGCGCAGGCTATAGCGAGCAGAAAGACGAAAGGAAGGGCTAATGGCGTAGGCAGCAGTGAGCTCCGCCAGGGTGGCCTGTCCTTCTTCCGGCTCCTGGGGGGCAACCCAACTGTAGCTGCCGGTCAAATCTACACCTCCCGGAGCCAAGGCCAAAACAGCAAAAGCCCCATAGCTAACTCCACTGAGGCTGCGGTTCTTTTGTTCCAAAGCCCGATACCCCAGTTGTGGCGCCAGATTAAAACGGGATCCCATGGGGGCCAGAAAGTAACGCATTTCCGACCCGTACTGGCGCACTTCGGGATGTTCGGAAGATTGGCGATAGTCACCGCTGAGGGTGAGGCGATCTCCCAGGCGCAAATCCTGCAGGCTGATTCGCCAGTGAGAAGAGGACTCGAAACCGGCCTGCAAGCGGGTGGGCAAGACAGGGGTGTTGCGGATTTCTTCCAGGAGATGGGGCGGGTTTTGCAGCCAGCGGCGCAACACGGGGCTGTCTTCTAAAATTCGGTCATCCAAGCCCAAATCCAAAGCGGCTGAGAGCGTGGCTGGCGCCGGATCCTGAATGCTGGCTTGCGTGGAATTGGCCCAAAC
>NZ_JANSIC010000016.1:0-8839 GCF_047461955.1 Synechococcus sp. R55.7 | reverse complement strand
AGAGCGTGGCTGGCGCCGGATCCTGAATGCTGGCTTGCGTGGAATTGGCCCAAACTGGCCACCCAGGCACCAGTCCAGCCCAGAGGAGCAGCATACCCAGGCGAAGCCCTTTGCCAGACTGTCTCACCACCTGCAACCCCATGCATCGCGTCCCTACTGTAGCTGCTTTCCGAGGGATTCTCCACGCAGACGGGCAGAGCCAAAGGGCGGCAACAACACCTCAAAGACGGCTCAACGACAACAGAAAGCCTAGCTGCTCCGGCTGTTGGCAACCACCCGCAAGCGCTCGACCAATTTTTGCAGTTGCCGTTCAAATTGCAGACTTTGCCGCTGTAGCTGACTGACCTTTTCACAGCTATAGAGGACGGTGGTGTGATCTTTTCCCCCAAAGTAGTCGCCAATTTTGGGCAGGCTGAGGTTGGTGTAGTGGCGCATCAAGAACATGGCAATTTGCCGTGCTTGGCTGATGTCGCGCTTGCGGGAGGATCCCAGTAAACTGTCTCGGTCGATGCCGAATTCTTCACAGACCACATCGGTAATCATGTCGGCGGTGATCTCTTTCGGCTCGCTGGGGGGATTGAGGATGGGCTGAATCGTCTCCACGCTCATCGGCAAGCCAGAAATGGAAACATAGGCGACGGCGCGGATCAGGGCACCTTCCAGCTCGCGGATGTTGCTGGTGTAGGTGGTGGCAATGTACTCGATCACGTCGGCGGGCAGGTTCATCCCCTCGTACTCGGCTTTCTTCTTGAGAATGGCCATGCGGGTTTCGATATCGGGCGATTGAATTTCCGCAATCAAACCCATGGAGAAACGAGAACAAAGCCGCTCCTGCAGACGCGGGATCAGATGAGGAGAGCGGTCGGCGGCCAGTACGATCTGTTTGCCGGACTCGTGCAGCGTATTAAAGGTGTGAAAAAACTCCTCTTGGGTGTACTCTTTGCCTTCGATAAATTGAACGTCATCCACCAATAAAATATCCACATCCCGATAGTGCTCCCGGAAAGACTGCATGCTGTCTCGCCGGATGGCATCGATTAAATCGTTGGTAAACCGTTCGGTGGACACGTAGAAGACCTTGGCGCGTGAATTGGCCTCCAGTTGGTAGTGGCCAATGGCCTGCATCAGGTGGGTTTTGCCCAGACCCACCCCACCGCAGAGAAACAGGGGGTTGTAGGCGCGCCCAGGCTTGTCGGCCACAGCCAGAGCTGCAGCGTGAGCCATGCGGTTGTTGGGGCCAACCACAAACCGCGAGAAGGAATACTTGGGGTTGAGATCCGGCGCCCGCATGGGCAGGCTGCCGCCGACTTCCAGTCCTAGGGTGGTGGAGGCAGGTAAGCTGCCGGCTCTGCCCGATGTTGGGGAAATCGCCCTTGAAGGGGGTTCTGCCTCGACAGAAGCGTGGGGGGAAACGGAAAACTCCACCTGCAAAGGGATCCCGGCTACCCGCTGCACCACCTCGGTGATGGTGGAAGCGTAGTGCTTTTGCAGCCAGCCCCGTGCCCATTCGCTGGGGGTACAGATGGTGAGGCGGTTGTCCACCAACGATTCAGCCCGCGCCGTTTTGATCCAAGCCTCAAAGGTTGGGCGGCTGAGCTGCACCTGCAGATGACACAGGGCTTCATCCCAGAGCTGATCCAGGGAAATATCCACACCACACACTCAGAGCGACACAGCAGAAGCCCAGAGGAAACAGCGGCGGCTTCCTCGACAGGAGCTTCGGGATTCCCAATTTAACTGCTCGGCGCGGGGTGGCCAATCTAGCAATTTTCCATTGAGTCTGCTAAGATTAAGCGTCTGCGATCAGTTTCAAGCGGGCTAATTTCGGTCTGGTCAGCTCTGGCAAATGATCTTGGATTCATAAGTTGGCTTCTCACCATGACTCAGCGTACCCTTCGTGGCACCAATCGCAGACGCATTCGGGTTTCTGGGTTTCGGGCCAGAATGCGAACGGCAACTGGGCGTCAGGTCTTGCGGCGACGGCGGGCCAAGGGGCGTTATCGCCTGGCGGTTTCCTAAGCCCTTTGGTCAGAGATTTGATTTGTCTTGGTTTTTTGGAGCGTTGCAGCCCAAAACTCGCTGACTTCTGGGGCAGACTCTCCTCGGTGCCCAATGTTGCCGGCTCCTCATCGATTGCGGGATCGACGAGCTTTTCAGGCGCTCTACCAGGGGGGCCAACGTCGTTCCGGTGCAGGCTTGACCCTGCTGTTTCAGCCGATGCCCGCAGGGTGCGAAGGGATCCCTAGCCAAGTGGGGCTGGTGATCGGCAGAAAGGTGAGCAAATCTGCCGTAAAGCGGAATCGGCTGCGACGCCAGTTGCGAGAAATCTTGCGCCCTCTGTGCCCAAACCTGAAACCCGGATACCGGCTGCTGTTTATCTCCAAGGCAAACTTACTGACCTACCGCTGGCCGGAGCTGAGGGCGGAGGTGCATCGTCTTCTCCAAAAGGCCGACCTGCTCGTCAGCACAGATGCGGATCCCAGGCTGTCCTAGAGACCTAGGCTGCACAGGTTTTTGCTACCCATGCTAGCCTGTTGCCATCATCTGCCGGTGGTCACGCTAGATATGGGGTGTGATGTACGTCAAGCGGATTGAGCTGACCCGATTTAAGTCCTTTGGTAGCACAACCTCGATACCCCTGTTGCCGGGGTTCACGGTTATTTCTGGCCCCAATGGCTCCGGTAAGTCTAACATCCTGGATGGGATCCTGTTTGCGCTGGGGTTATCGTCCTCGCGAGGGATGCGGGCAGAAAGGCTGTTGGATCTGGTGCATTCCGGCAGCCTCAACGGCAATCGGCAGGTGGAAACCCACGTTTCCGTCACCTTTGAGCTGGGGCCGGGAGAAGATGGTCAGCCCAGGGAATGGAAAGTCAGTCGCCGGCTGCGGGTCAAGCCCGGAAAGGCTGAGGATCCCACTCGCGATAGCGGGACGGATTCTCTCCCCTACACCAGCACTTTCTACATCAACGATGTGCCCTGTACCCTGAGCGAGCTGCACGAACAACTGGAGGCGATGCACATCTACCCCAACGGCTACAACGTTGTTTTACAAGGGGATGTCACCAGTATCATTTCCATGCACCCCAAGGAACGGCGGCAGATCATCGACGAATTGGCGGGGGTGGCCACCTTCGACCGCAAGATCGCCCAGGCCAACAGCAAGCTGGAGGCGGTGCGGGAACAAATTGAGCGTTTTCGGCTCATCGAACAGGAATGGCAAGCCCAGGGAGAACGGCTGCTCAAAGAGAGCGAAAAGGCTCAACACCATCAGCAACTGCGGCTGCAGCTGCAAACGCTGGGGCAGCAGCAACAGGTGTTGCTTTGGCGGCATTTGCAAGTCCAAGTGGAAGAAACCCAGGCGGCCATTCAGCGGTTTCTGGAAACTCAGGAGCAGGCCACTGCTCAGGTGCAGACCTTGAACGATCATTTGCAACAGGCCGAAGCCGCCCTGGCCGAGTTGCAAAGCCGCATCCATGCTCTTGGAGAGGAGGAATACCTGCACCTGCAAGCCCAAATCGCCGCCGCCGAAGCACAGCGGCAACAGGTCAGCCGACAGATCGCAGCCTGGCAGGAGGAGATCCAGCAAGCGCAGCGCCTACATCAGGAGTGCCAAGCCCAACAGCAGCATCTGCAGGCGGAGCTGGAACACCTGCACAGCCAACAGGAGCAACTGGCCCAAGCCCAGGGATCCCTGCAGGCCCAGGTTCAGAAAGCCCAAATTAGCTTGGAACAGAGCCGCGAACAGCTGCGCGCCCTAGCCCAATCCGCCGATGCCTGGGTGAAACAGCAGCGCTACCTCACCCGCCACATTGAGGAACTCCGCGCTGAACAGGAGCCTCTCCAACAGGAGCAAATTCGCCTGCAAGAGCGACAACGGCAACTGGAACGACAAAGCCAAGAGATCCAAGCGGAGATTGCCCAGATCGAGGCGTGGCTGGGATCCCACCTGGCCCTCACCGCCGAGCTGGAACACACTTGCCGACAGTCGGAAGCTCAGGTTCAAACTTTGGCCCAAGAGCTGGCCCAACTGCAGGCCGGCCTGGAGCTGGATCGCGCCACCCACGAACGCCTCACCGTCGAGCTGCACGCCAAGCAGCGGCAACTGGACAAATGGGAAACCCGCCGCCAAGTGTTGCAAGAATCCCAGGGATCCCGGGCGACCCAAGCCATCCTGAGTGCCCGTCTGCCGGGGGTTTTGGGGTTGGTGGCCCAGTTGGGGCAGGTGGATCCCCAGTATCAACTGGCCCTGGAGGTTGCAGCAGGCAACCGGCTGCACTTTGTGGTGGTGGAGGATGACACCGTGGCCGTGAGCGCTGTCAACTTTTTGAAACGGGAAAAAGCCGGACGCGCCACCTTTTTGCCCTTGAATAAGCTCCAGCCCACCCGCCCCCCCAGCCCCCTGAAATTGGACGGCCTGATCGACTACGCCATTCGTTTGGTGCGTTTTGAAGAGCGCTACCGGGATGTTTTCGGCTTTGTGTTCGGCTCCACGCTGGTTTTCCAAAGCCTAGAGCTGGCCCAGCCCCACATCGGCAAGCACCGCATGGTTACTCTGGAAGGGGAGCTGTTGGAAACTTCGGGCGCCATGACCGGCGGCAGCGCCCCCCAGCGAGCTGGGATCCACTTTTCTGCCGGCGAACCTTCCGAGGAGGCCGCCTTGCGCTCCCGCTTGGCCGAGCTGGAGGAACTGCTGGCCGCCCTCACCCTGCGCCTACAAGCAGCCCAAGCCCGCGAAAAACAACTGGCCCAAGCCCTGCTCCTGGCTCGCCAAGACGCCCTGCAAGCCCAGCAATATCTGGAGCGGCACCAAGCCGACTGCCAAAAGCAACAGGCCCGCCTGCAACACCTGCAGGGATCCCTGGCGCAAAGGCAAAGCGAAAGCCACCAGATCCAGCAGCGGCTCCAGCAGATTCAACTGCGTTGGGATCCCTTGCAACAGCGCCTAGCCGATCTCGCCCTCAAGCTCAGCCAACTGGAGGGATCCCCGGTGAACCAACATTGGCAGCAACTGCAGCAGACGGTGCAGCAGCAAGAAAGTCGCTTGGCAGAGCTGCAGCAGCAACTGGCCCAACTGGAGCGGCAACAGCAGGAGAACTCCGGCCAACAACACCTGAAACAGGCCCAAATCCAGCACCACCAGGAGCGCCTGCAGGAGAGCAAACAGCGCCAAGCCTATCTGCAGGAGCAAATCGTCCAAGCCCAAGCCACCCTTGGCCAAATCCAGCAACACCTTGCCGAGCAACGGCAACAGATAAGCCAGATCGAGGCCCGACTTTCCCACCTGCGCCAAGAGCGAGATCGGCAGGAATTCCAATTGCGGGCCCAACAACAGCAAATCCAACGCCTGGAGTGGGAACGCTACAACGCCCTCACCCAACAACAGGAAAAAGAGGCTCTGCTGGCCCAACTGCAAACCCAACTGCAAGCGGTGGCCCAAGAGCTGCCGGATCCGCTGCCCAACTTGCCCGCCACCCTGACCTTAGACGAGCTGCAGCGGCAAAAACGCAAAATCGAAGAGCAATTGCGATCCCTGGAGCCGGTAAACATGCTGGCCATTGCCGAATACGAACAGACCCAAGCTCGCCTGCGGGATCTCAGCGCCAAACTGGAAACCCTGCACCAAGAGCGCACCGAGTTGTTGCTGCGCATCGAGAACTTTTCCACCCTGCGTCGGCAAGCCTTCTTGGATGCCTTTCATGCCGTCAACGGCCATTTTCAAACCATCTTTGCCCAACTTTCCGATGGGGATGGTCATTTGGAATTGGAAAACCCAGAGGATCCCTTCGCAGGCGGTCTAACCTTGGTGGCCCACCCCAAAGGTAAGCCGGTGCGCCGTCTCAGCGCCATGTCGGGAGGAGAAAAATCCTTGACAGCCCTCAGCTTTATTTTTGCTCTGCAGCGATTCCGCCCTTCCAGCTTTTACGCCTTTGATGAAGTAGATATGTTTTTGGACGGGGCCAATGTGGAAAAATTGGCCAATATGATCTGGCAGCAATCTCGTCAGGCGCAGTTTTTGGTGGTCAGTTTACGCCGCCCCATGATCGAAAAAGCTGAGCACACCATTGGTGTAACCCAGGCCCGCGGTGCATACACTCAGGTGATCGGCCTGACCAAACCCGCCCCTCACCCCAGTTAAGATGTGGCTTGGTTAAGAGCAGAGGGCAAATCCTGAGGTCCCATTAGACTCATTCTAAGAATGGTTTAGGAGTGTCCAAACGCCTGCCATGGTTGCTCTGACTCTGAATCTATCCCCCCTGACAACCCTGAGCCGAGCAGATTTTATTCGGCTTTGTGCCGCCAATCCTGACCTGAAGCTGGAGCGTACCGCTCAAGGAGAATTGGTTATCATGTCTCCAACCGGCGGGGAAACCGGCCACTGGAATGCCGAAATCACCACAGACTTAACCCTTTGGAATCGGCAATCGGGCCGAGGGAAAAGCTTTGATTCTTCCACCGGATTTTCCTTGCCTTCAGGCAGCGACCGCTCCCCTGATTTGGCCTGGATCCCGATTGAAAAGTGGGAAGCTTTGGATCCCTCAGTCCGTCAAGGATTTTTGCCCTTGTGCCCCGATTTTGTGGTGGAGATCCTCTCGCCCACCGATTCTTGGATTCAAACTCAGGCCAAGATGCAAGAATACATGGACAACGGCTGCCGGCTGGGGTGGCTGCTGGATCCCAAGGCCAAGCGGGTGATGATCTACCGACAAGGGCAAGCGCCGGAATTGGTCGAAGATCCGGAAACCCTATCAGGAGAGGACGTGCTGCCGGGCTTCACCTTGCCCATCCGCAAGATCTGGTCGGCTTGATATGAGTAGCTTTCACGGATTTACGATCCCTGATACAGCTTTTTTCCACACCCTTAACCCAGCCAACTCTGATGGATCTCTTGCATGACAGGGATCCCACGCAATTGCAGAACTCTCCCAACCTTGGAAACAGCTGCAGTAAAAATGTTGAGCGATAGGCCAAAAACAGGCGGAGTCACACTACCATGGCTGCTCTGACTCTGAATCTATCTCCCCTGATAACCCTCAGCCGAGCAGATTTTATCCGGCTTTGTGCCGCCAATCCTGAGCTGAAGCTGGAGCGTACTGCCCAAGGAGAATTGGTCATCATGTCTCCAACCGGTGGGGAAACGGGCAATCTTAACTTTGAAATTGCCGGGGAAGTTTATGTTTGGAATCGGCAATCGGGCCGAGGGAAAAGCTTTGATTCTTCCACCGGATTTTCCTTGCCTTCAGGCAGCGACCGCTCCCCTGATTTGGCCTGGATCCCGATTGAAAAGTGGGAAGCTTTGGATCCCTCAGTCCGTCAAGGATTTTTGCCCTTGTGCCCCGATTTTGTGGTGGAGATCCTCTCGCCCACCGATTCTTGGATTCAAACTCAGGCCAAGATGCAAGAATACATGGACAACGGCTGCCGGCTGGGGTGGCTGCTGGATCCCAAGGCCAAGCGGGTGATGATCTACCGACAAGGGCAAGCGCCGGAATTGGTCGAAGATCCGGAAACCCTATCAGGAGAGGACGTGCTGCCGGGCTTCACCTTGCCCATCCGCAAGATCTGGTCCACCTGACATTCTACGGTCGTTTTATAGTCATTTTAGACAGGAATGAAACATTTCTGTTGTATTGTGTATTGGTTCCTAACTCCCCTCTCCCAAAGGAAGAGGGGCTGGGAGTGGTCGCAGAAGCTGCACGGAATGCTTGAGGAGTGTCTCAATCTAGTTTGGAATGACTATAGTCCTCAGATTGGGGTCTTTCGCGCAATTCTGGCGAGACTGGGATCTTGGCCAGGCTGGATAAGGCCCACCGATGCCTTTTGCACCTGCTGGACTTCTTGCAAAAGCTGCAAGTAAAAAGTCCGTCGTTCCCAATCCAGATCTCGGAGCCCACAGCCCGGCTCTCGATGGTGCAGGCAATCGCGAAACTGACAGGCGCCCAAGCGATCCCTTACTTCGGGGAAGCACCGTATCAACTGCAAAGGATGCACCGGCGGGATCCCTTCGCCAGCATTGAATCCCGGCGAATCGGCGATCCAACCGCCTTCCGGCAAAGGAAACAGCTCCACATGGCGGGTGGTGTGCCGACCATGGCCCAAACGTCTGGAGACGGCCTGAGTAGCCAGCCGAACGTCCGGCAGCAGCCGATTGAGCAAGCTGGATTTGCCCACCCCGGAAGGGCCCGTCACCACCGAGATCTGATCTCGACAGCACTGTTGCAACTGGGGGATCCCAGCTTGGGTGTGGGCACTGACCAACAGAGGCTCATATCCCCACCTCTGCAGACGCTCCACCCAAGTTGTCGCCACTTCTGGATCCACGCAGTCGCATTTGTTCAACACCACCTGAACCCGCAGTTGGCTGGCCTCGGCTTGCACCAGCAGACGACTGAGGGCGTTGGGCTCAGGGTCGGGCTCGGCCAGGGCCACCACCACCAGAACTTGGGTCGCGTTGGCAATAGCGGGTCGAGGCAGCTGAGTGCGCCGCGGCAGGATCGCCTCGATCACCCCCCGCTCCGGCCAGAGGTCGGCGGCAGCAGGCGGCAAGCGCACCTCCACCCAGTCCCCCACCATCACCTGCTGACCCATTTTTTTCAGCTTGGCCCGACTGGTACAGAGAATCTCTGCCGGCGTGGGCTTTTCAACCGGAAACCGAGCCGGGATCTCGGGAAAGAGGGCAGCCAAACTCGGATCGATCCGCACGCGATAAAAGTTGGCCTGCGCTGCTCGCACCCAGCCGGTACAATCTTTTCCTTCCGGTTTCACCGGGCTCATGCCGACTCAGGCGTGCCGCGACGCACCCAGAGAATGTAATGGCCTTCGGGGGAAGCTGCCTGTCCCT
>NZ_JANSIC010000015.1:14894-17050 GCF_047461955.1 Synechococcus sp. R55.7 | reverse complement strand
TTCCCCCAGAGCTTGGGGTACATTTCAAACGGTAGCTGGGGTCTAGAAACATAAACCTAACCACCCGCTCTCTGCACACTCGCACAACTGCCTAGCGTTTGCACATCAGGTTGTAGAGAACTGTGCAGCAAAGTGAGGACTCCGTCCCACTATCGCGAACAGTCAATCGGCGATTAGAGACAGCCCTCTTCCTAGGAAGCGTTCTTTGGCTTATCGGCCCAGGGACTGCAGCCAGCCAATCAGGGTGGTACCAGACAGAGCTTCAAACAGGATCAGGGCAACAAAGCCGATCATTGCCAAGCGCCCGTTCAAGCGCTCTGCATAGTCGGTGAAGCCCACGCGGGGGGTGCTATCCACATACATTTCTGGCTCAATGGCGTAGTTGTTCAGCCGACCGCCTTCTTCGACGACGACGGAGCGATATCGGGTCATAGGGTTCTCCTTGTGCTTTCTTCACCAGCGTAGCTCGCTTTGCATAGGATTGTAAAGTTTTATTTACAACGTTGTTGACGCCCAATGTTCCGAGCTGCCGGGCAGAGTTCAACCAGGCCAGGAACAGCCTGTAAGCAGGGTTGTGGCTCTTGTCCCAGTACAGGGGAGCTGATAATAGCAAGGGGACTGGAGGACAACTATGTCGGCGCTGGAGCGGTTAAATACGCTGCTGGATGGCCAGCCGGTGGCCAGCTTGGCGGTGCTGGAGCAGGGATCCCCGGCGGTGTCGTTGGTGCCTTTTGTGGTGCAGCGGGATCCCTTGCGCTTTGCCATTGTCATCAGCGATCTTTCTGGCCACACCCAGGCTTTGCGGGCAGATCCCCGGGCCGCGCTACTCATCCACGAGCCGCCCACCCCAGGGGATCCCCGCAGTAACCACGCCCTGCCGCGGGTGATGGTGAGCGGAGAAGCCCAGTTTCTCAGCCGCGAGGAGGCGCAGGCGCAGGGGTTTGAAGCCCTCTACCGCGCCAAGTACGAGATTGCCGAGATGATCCTAAGTTTGGCGGATTTTCACTTCTGTCAGATCGTCCCCAAAACTGGTAGCTTCATCCAGGGGTTTGGCCAGGCATTCCGGCTGAGCGGCCCCAACCTGGATCAACTGGAGCACCTTGGTCGGGCGTAGATTATGAGAATTCCAAGGGCAGCCCGCGCCATCCTTGAGCCCAGGGAAGCTCTTGCTGCGCCGCTTCCTAGCTCCCCTCTTCTGGGGGGAGAGAATGGAGTCCTTTCTCAGGTTTTCGGGTGGGATCCCGGATCCAGTCCAACAGCAGCGGGTTGACCAGCTCGGGGGCTTCATCCTGGGGGCAATGGCCAACCCCTGGCAACGGGATGAACCCCACCACGCAAGGAAACTCTGCCAGGGCCCGCCCCAGAGCAATGGGTTCCCAGGGATCCGCTTCCCCCCACAAGATCAAGACGGGACAGGTGAGCTGAGGCAAGAGATCTTCAGCCAAAGGCCCCTGAGAATAGCGCACAAAGGCCAAAAAGACCTCTGCCGCCCCCGGCTCCAAAGCGGGTTTGAGCAAAAGCTGGATCAGCTCCTCGGTAACCGCTTCTTTGCGCCCGTAGGCTTGGAGGAGGATATTGCGAATGGCCCTAGCCTGGGCCACCTGAGCAAAGAAGAAACGACCAAAGGGGGGCCACCCCAGCAGGGATTGCAGCAAAGGGGTAAACTGGCGGCGCAGCCAGGAGACCTGGCCCCGTTTCCGCTCGTGCAATAGCCGCAGCGAGGGATCCAACATCGCTACCCCTAAAACCTGGGCTGGATCCAGAACCGCCGCCTGCAAAGCCACAATGCAGCCAATCGAGTTGCCCACCAGATAGACTGGCTGGCCCACCACCTCTCGGACAAAGTCTGCCACCAGGGATCCCCAGGTCTCGAAGGTGTAGGGCAAAGGGGATCCCGGCAGAGGCTTGGCGGATCCCCCAAACCCCAACAAATCAATCGCATACACCTGACAGTGCTGCCCCAGCTCCGGCAAATTTTTCCGCCAATGGTCGCTGCTGGCCCCAAAGCCATGGATGAGCAACACGGCTGGGCCTGTGGATCCCGACTGTTGGTAGCGAATGGGCTGGTCACGCCAGAGCCAGCGATGCTCTGTGTTCGCGTTGGCGCTGCATGGCAACATGGGGGTGCAGTGTAGGTTTGAGTCAGCGTTGCGATC
>NZ_JANSIC010000015.1:11779-14794 GCF_047461955.1 Synechococcus sp. R55.7 | reverse complement strand
TGGGCAAGTTGCTGTTGCCGCTGTGGGGGGGATCCCCCCTGGTGTGGAATACCTGCCTGGCCTTTTTTCAGGCCACCCTGCTGCTGGGCTACCTGTGGGCAGACCGGCTGGGGCGCGGGCTCAATCCCAGGATGGGGGTGCTAATCCACGGGATCTTGCTGCTGGTCGGGCTGAGGCTTCTGCCCTTTCAGCTGGGGATCCCCGGCCAACCGGAAGGATGGTGGCCCCCTCTCGCTCTGTTGGCAAACTTGACTTTGGGAGCTGGGGTGCCGCTGTTTCTCCTGTCGGCGACGACGCCGTTGCTGCAACGGGGGTTGGCGGCAAGAGGGGTCGCGGGGCAACGGGAGGCTTTGGATCCCTATTTTCTCTATGTGGCCAGCAATGCCGGCAGCTTGGGCGGGCTGCTGGGGTACCCGCTGGTGTTGGAGCCTCGTCTGTCTTTGGCTTGGCAAACTCTCCTGTGGACGGGATCCTACGCGCTGGTGGCAGCCCTGGTGCTGCTGAGCGGGGTGGGTCTGCTGCTCAGTTGCAACGGCGTTGCCGAGCCACAAGAACGTGGGGCGGATTCCCAGGGATCCAGCGCTGCTCTGGGGAATTGGGCTGTTTCCTGGCGAGAGCGTTGGCGCTGGGCGGGGCTGGCTTTTTTGCCGGCGGGCCTGTTGGTGGCGGTCACCACTCTGTTGACCACCGACGTGGCGGCGGTGCCCCTGTTGTGGGCCATCCCCCTGGGGATCTATCTGCTGACATTCATGCTGGCTTTCGGGGGGATCCACCCCAATAAGGGGGTTTTGGGAACGACAGCTCTTCTGGCCTGCGGGGCGGTGGGGACACAGGTCTTGGGCTGGGTGAGGCCGGGTTTTTTGCTTTTGCCGCTGCATCTGACCACCTTTGGGCTGGTGAGCTGGGGCTGCCACAGCCGGTTGGCTTGCCGTCGCCCGCCGGTGGAGCAGTTGACGCAGTTTTACCTGTGGCTGGCTTTGGGGGGGAGCTTAGGGGGAATGTTCTCTGCCCTCTTGGCACCGCAGGTGTTTGAGACAGTGCTGGAATATCCCCTGTTGCTGGGGATGTCGCTGGCCGTGCTGGGGGCGCAGGGGGGGCGGGTGGGCCTGTGGCTGGGGCTGGGGCTGCTCCTGCCTTTGCTGCTGTTGCACTTTCAACCGCAGGCGTTGCTGCAGGTGGGCGCTGGGGTGGGTTTGGCGTTGGGCTGGGCGGTGCTGGCGCTGTTGGTGTCAGGGGAGAGCCGTTCACAGCAGCAGAGCGGAGCCCCTGGCTGGCAGGCCAAGGTCGGTTGGGTGGGAGCAATGGCGGGGTTGGTTGTGCTGCTGGGGCAACCCTGGCTGCAGCCGGGACTGCAGGTGATCCACAGCGAGCGCAGCGCCTTCGGCCTCAACCGGATCGTGGAATACCAAACTGAGCAGGGATCCTTTCGCGGCCTTCTGCACGGCACCACCCTACACGGCAGCCAAAACTTGGACCCGGAAAAAGCGCTGGAGCCGCTGACCTATTTTTCTCGGTCTGGGCCGGTTGGGCAGGTGTTTGCGGCGTTCAGAGCCCAGACTGTGGATCCCACGCCCGCCATTGCGGTATTGGGGCTGGGGATCGGCACGTTGGCCGCCTATGCCGAGCCAGGGGATGAGTGGACGTTTTTCGAGTTGGATCCCACCGTGGTCGATTGGGCGAGCCGCTATTTTTCCTATCTCCGGTGGGCTCAGGCACGGGCGCAGGTGCAGGTCATCCTCGGCGATGCCCGGCTCAGCCTCAAGGGGATCCCAGAGGGCAGCTACGACCTGATGGTGATGGATGCCTTCAGCTCTGACGCAGTGCCGGTGCATTTGCTCACGCAAGAGGCTTTGGCCCTCTACCTCAGCAAGCTCAAGCCCCACGGCTGGCTGCTCTTCAACATCACCAACCGCCACCTCGACCTGGCCCCGCTGTTGGCTGGCCTGGCCGGATCCCTGCAGCTTCACGCTTGGCACCAAGACCACCGGGATCTCTCCCCTGAGCAACGCCAGGCGGGGCTGGCCCCTTCCCACTGGGTGCTGTTATCGCCGCGCGACGCTTCGACGACCGCCTCAGCAGGGCGGAGCCCTTTGGCCCAAAACTCTGGAGTCCTGCAGGAACTGGATCCCTGGCAGCCCCTTTTGCCCCAAGCCGGGGATCCCGTCTGGCGGGATGACTTTTCCAACCTGCTGCAGGTGATCCGCTGGCCTTGGATCCCTTTGCCGAGAGGTATCCAGATCCCCAGTTCTGGATAGGAATCCGGCTGCTATCGCTATGCAACGCTTCGGCGAATGCATTAGGGTTGGGGAGCAGAAAAGTTAAGGAAATCTTTACAACTCGAAGTTGGTATGAGTTATGATTGTTTGCAACGTAACTGATGTCTGCTCGGGAGTCCGGCCCATGTCTCCTCTACAAGCCCTCACTGGCAATCCTCAAACCACCATGGCTGAAACCTCTGCGGCTCGTTTCGTGGCAATCGGGGGCAGCTTGCGGCCCAATTCCCTGACGTACCAGGCGCTGGAGGTGGCGCGGCGCGAGTTTGAGAAGTTGGGGATCCCGTTGCACATCCTCGATCTGCGGCAGATGAAGTTGCCCTTTGTGGATGGCTCGGAGTCCTATGCGGATTATCCCGATGTGGCGGTCTTACAAGCAACCATGAAGCGGGCGGATGGGATCATCCTAGCCAGCCCGGAGTACCACGGCGGCATCAGCGGCAGCCTGAAAAATGCACTGGATCTGTTGAGTTTTGAGCAACTGGAGGGTAAGGTCTTTGGGTTAATCAGCGTTTTGGGCGGCGAGAGCAACAGCAATACCCTGAACCAGATGCGCTTGATTGTGCGTTGGGTGCATGGCTGGGTGATCCCAGAGCAAATCGCCATCGGTCGGGCTTGGAGCGCTTTTGACGAGCAAGGCAATCTCAAAGACGAGAAGCTAAAACAGCGCTTTCAACACTTTGTCCAGAGCTTGGTGACCCATACTCACAAGCTGCGCGGGATCCCAGTTGTGAAGCCTTCC
>NZ_JANSIC010000015.1:7032-11679 GCF_047461955.1 Synechococcus sp. R55.7 | reverse complement strand
TCCACACAGGTATGGTTCAGTCTGTTCCCCCTCATTCCGATAGAGCTGGGCCAATATCTCCCCTGGTGGCCCTGCAAGCAACCTTGCAGCAGATGCGGGAGCAGAGCGATGCCAACACCCTCGTTCAGCTCACGCTGGAGTATGTCAAGGCGGCGTTTGGGGCGCCGCTGATCTGGCTGGCCTTTTACGATTATCAAAATCACCAGTTGGTGGGCCAGGGGGGAGTGACCCTTCTTGAGGATCAAACCCTACTGCGAGCGGTGCATCCTCTACAGCCGGGGGAGATCCTGGAGCAGGTGGTGATCGAGCAGCGACCGATCAGCCTGCCCGACCTCTCTCAGGAACCGCGCATGGGCATTTGGCAGCGGGAGGCCAGGCGACTGGGCGGGATCCAGGGCTGTTTCATTTATCCCTTCTCGGCCTACGGCCCGCTGTCGCGAACGGCAGTGGGACGGCGGCGCTGCTTGGGGATCCTGATGTTGGGATCCCAAATGTGGGGGGTTACCACCCATGAGGACGAAAAGGCTCTCTTGGGAATTTTGCTGGGGCAGTTGGCAGCCTCTCTGCAGGAGTTGGAAAACGCTTGGCAGCAGCAGACCGAAAAGCGCCTTGAGGATCCACTCCTGAGGTTGGGAACGGCGATGCGCCAGGCGGGATCCCTGCAGGAACGGGTCAGCTGGGTGAAGCAAGAGCTACAGTCTTTCCTGGGCGCCGTCCACATTCAGGTGTATTGGCACGAGCGCGGCCAGGGGCAGTTCGTCCCCCATGGAAGCGCCCCCAAAGCTGTTGGCAACAGCGGGGGGACGGAGTCCTCTCAGCCCCCTGTTCCCAAAGGGGCTAAAGTCGGAGCAGGGCCAACAGGGGAGGTCAGCCTTTCGCTGCGGGAATTGGGGGACATGTACTACACCCTCGCCGATGGCCAGGTGGTGGTGGGCGGCACAGGGACGACTCGCTCTGAGGTTCCCCCCAAGCTGATGCAGCAGTTGCGGGCCCAGGCCGTTTTGGCGGCCCCGATTTTGCTGGAAAAGGATCTGCTGGGGTTCATCTGGGTGCAATCGGATGTGCCCCGTACCTGGCAAGCCGCTGAGCGACAGTTGGTAGCTGCTGCCGCCAATGGGTTGGCCTTGGCTGCCCCCCTAGAAAATCTGGATCGCCGCATTCGCCAGTTGGCCGATGACCAAGAGTTTGTGCAACAGGTGGGCCGCTCGCTTTACAACCCGGCGGAGCTGCAACAGGCTCTCCAGCAAGCCGTTGTCGGCCTGGCCCAGCGCCTGAAAGTCGGTGCAGTGGCCGTGTTGACGGTGGATCCCGACAGCCCCATCCCCCGCCTCTTCTACGAGTACCGCAGGGAAGGCAAGCAGACTTTGCCACAGCAGCTCAGCCCTCTGAGCGACCAGGACTGGCAGGATCTCATGCGCAGCGAGGTGGTGGTGGCAGAAAACTACGACCAAGATCTGCGCCTGCTCTCTTGGCGGCAGGAACTGGCAGGGGTTCGTTCCTTGATGCTGACCCACACCGGGGTCGGCGGTACCGCCACCACACCTGTGGAAGGGCTGCTCTTGGTGTTGCATCCCCAGCTACGGGCCTGGAGCCGGGAAGAGCGGCAACTGCTGCGGGGGATCGCCCAACAGGTGGGGGTGATCCTGCGGCAAATTCGGTCAGAACAACGCCGGCAACGACAAGAGCAGTTGCTCAAGGGCCTGATCACCACTTGTTTAACCTTGCAAAACTCGGCCACCTTGTCAGATCTGTACACCACTACCACTCGACAGACGGCCCAATTGCTGGGGATCCCTCTGGCGCTGGTGGTCAGTTGGCAGCCGGGGGAAAGCCGGGCTCAGCTCCAGGGGCCTTTTACTACCGCTGCCGGGACGGAGACCGGCTCCACCGAGATCGACCTGCAAGATCCCCTACTGGCCTACGCGCTGCAGTCGGCAGAACCTCTGCCGCTCACCCAGGAGCAGATCCCCCCTGCCAGCCGCACTTGGCTCAGTCGCGTCAGCGGTGCGGAGCACTTTGCTGCCGGCCTGGGATCCTGGCTGCTGGTGGCGCTGGGGGAGACAAACTCCTCGCAGGCGGGAGCTTTGGGAGTTTTGATCTTGGGGGCAGAAGCGGGCAAGGTTTGGGATCCCGACGAGCGGGCGGCTGTGATGCTGATCGCCCAGACCTGCGGCTGGACGCTGCGGCGCTTGCTCTGGATGCAAACTTTGCAAGAGCGGCAGGAGGTGCTCAGGGAGTTGAACTGGTACAAGCACCGCCGCCTGCTGGATATGCAGAATGCCCTTCTGGACAGCCTGCACCGCCTGGGTCAGGTGCCGGAGATCCCCGGAGACGAAGCCACCCGCTGGCAAAAAGTAGTGGAAATTGGCAGAGGGCTGCGGGATCTGACCGTCTCCACAAGGCCGTTGTTGCAGTCGGAAACTTGGCAGGTGCAGCCGCAGTTGCGGTCGGTGCCCTTGGCAACCTTGGTGCGCAAAAGCCTGCGCCGAGTGGAGGCCCTGACCCAAAAACGCAAGCTGTGGCCGCGGGCCCATGGGGACATGAGCCTTACCATCCAGGGGGATCCCGAACGACTGGAGATGGTGCTCTGGGAGGTGTTGACAGCCGCTATTTTGCGCAGCCCGGAAGGGGGGCGGCTGGATCTGTGGAGCCAAGCCAGCGTTCGCGATAGCGATGCGGAGCCCTTTGGCTATGCAGAGCTGCTGGTGGTGGATCAGGGCAGCTTCGACCCTCACCTGATGGCCGCCCTTCAGTTGGGGCCAGAGCAGGTGATCTACGCAGATCCTCTGCTCAAGTCGCCTCTATCGGTGAGTCCTGGTCTGGAACTCAGCCTGTGTCAACGGGTGGTGCAGCGGATGGGGGGCCAGCTCTCCTTTTACCTCTCTTCCGATGGGCGTTGTGTCTCTCGGCTGCTCCTGCCGATGGGCAGCGACGAGCCCCATCCCCCTGGGTAGGAAAAAGCTGTGTTGCCGGTCACCTTAGGGGGACAAGGTTCTGAGCAGCCAAAACAGGGGCAGTAGAGCCAGTAGGCCGCGATCCAGCCGCCGCAGTTGTAGGCGGTGCCAGCGCAGGGGATGGTCTGGGCCGGTCAGCCCACGGGCCTGCATTGCCATAGCCGTCTGTTCGGCACGCAGGAGCAAGTTTTCAAAAAAGCGCTCCACCAAGGCCAGCAGGGTTTGCATCCCGCCCCGGAAACTCAGGGATCCCCAGCGCACATCCCGAGTTCGCACCGCCCGCGCCAAGTTTTGCACCTCTTCCATCACCAAAGGCAGAAAGCGCAGCGCCAAGGTGAGGGTGAGAATTACTTCGGCAATCGGCCATCTCCAACGCTTGAGAGGCTGCAACCATTGGCCGATCCCCTCGGCAATTTCTTCGGGGGCCGTGGTCAACAGAAACAAATGGGTAGCGTAGAGCAACGTAAAAATGAGGGTGCCCAGCCGCAGCGCCACCGATAGAGAACGGCGGGAGACCTGAAAGGTTCGTCCCAATAGGGAAAACTGAACCAGGCGGTAGCGATAAGGAGTTTGCCAGGCACGGGTTTGCGCCCGCCAGGCACGGTCTGGGGATCCCTGTTCTACGGCCAAGTCGAAGTGCCCTGCACCGCTAACGGGAACAGCGGGGATCCCGGTCAGCCCATAGCCCACCACCTGCATATCCTGCCGTTGCGGTTGGGGAAAAACCCCCAATCCATCCGGCGCCAAGCTGGTGATCCCAAAGGTGAGCAGGCTCAGGGCCAGCACCAGGGAGAGTTGGCCCGACCAAACCCGGCGCGGCAGACGGGCCGCCACAGTTAGCAGCAGAAGAGCCACCACCACGGCCAAGCGCCAACCATTGCCGGCCAAAATGGGGCTGAGGAGAAAGCTGAGCAGCCAGGCCAGCTTAACCCGCGGATCCAGGCAATGTAGCCAGGTGCGAGGCTCTTCCAGATAAATCCCCAGCGGGGCATTGCGCAGAATATCCACAACAGTTGAGAAGGAAGCAGACTATACCCCTTAAAAGGGCGGGACCGAGAACTCCGTCCCCGTAGCGCGGTCGCAGCAGCGTTGCGGAGCAATAACAGCTGGCAGCAAGGGAGAGCTAGAGCCGTTCCACCAGACGGGTGGAGCCCGACTGGGCGGCGACCCATCCCCCGGGCGCGCCATCTCGCTCAATGCGCAGCCAGACGGGCACCTGTCCCTCCCCAGCCTGCACCTCCACCACCCGCAGCAGGGCTTGGCGTGGGGCTGTCCCGACAATGGCTCCCGTCAGGCTGGGTTGCTGGCGAATGTTGAGGCCATCGTTGGAGACCACCCGCACCTGTTGTACTCCTTGCCACTCCGCCAGAGGGCCGGTTAGCTCAGGCGGGGGAGTGAGTTCCGTCTGGCCGGGATTGTCGTTCGCGGAGGCGTCGCGTAGCGATATGTCAACCGGCGGCTGCTCAATTTGCACCTGGGGTTGCTCCAGCGGTGGTGCCGGCGGCGGCGTGAAGAGGCCCCGCAACATTTGCCAGATGACCAATAGGGAGAGGATGCCCACACCGACCACCCCGGCCATTCGCGCCAGCGGTGCGGAGCCCAAACGAACGCCAGCGGGAAAGGTAGGACGCTTACGGCCCCCCAAGCGGCTGCGGCGGTAACGCTCCACATCCTGCAAACCGATCGCGCCAGC
>NZ_JANSIC010000015.1:3010-6932 GCF_047461955.1 Synechococcus sp. R55.7 | reverse complement strand
CTGAGGGGAACGGTCTTGGGCGCGTTCGCGACAGCGGTGCGGAGCACTAGAACTCTCATCCGCAAGAGCAGAGACGCCCGCCTTGGGGGTGCTGCGGTAAGAGGGCAAATCCGAGAGGCGCGGGGGTTCTGGCACCCCCTGTTGCCAAGGGGCGGGTGGGCGATACAATTCCTGGGTTGGCTCAGGACCCACCACGGCAGGCAAATGAGGTGGGGGATGGGGGGCTTGTTCGCGACAGCGGTGCGGAGCACTGGGAGAGAGCATCCCTGCCGGCGGGTCTTCGCGGCTGGGCATTTCGTCCAGGTAAGCTTGCACTTGGGGGTTGTCGAAGTAGGCTTGCAACGTCGCTTGGGCGGCTTCCAGACCGCGGAACTCCGGGAACACCTCCTCCTGAAACCATTTTTCTGTGAAGCGGCACAGACCCGGCAGATGGTCGGGAGAACCGGCGGAGTGTTCTTCGATAAACTGCAAGGCCTCTACTTCTTGGGTGGAGCGCAGATGGGCGAGCGCGTCTTCGGTCTGCCCCAGCAACAGACTACAGATGGCCTGCTCCAGATGCACATCCTGCCGCTGCGCCAGACGAGCCAGGTAGCCGCGAGCACGCCGCACCAGGGCCGGACGATTTTCCAGATAACCTGCCGCCAGCAACACCTGCACGGCCAGGTAGGCGGCTACCATCGAGGGACGCTCAGCCTCCTGCTCGAACAGCTCTTGCTGTTCTTTGAGGGTGAGGTGGCGACGTACCCGTTGGATAAAGCGCAGGAAATCTTCGGTGCTGAGGCCAGAGCCATCTTGCCCCATCCCCTCGATGCCGCCCCGTTCGTCCAGCATGGCTTTGAGGAGAGCCAGTCCCTGCTGTCGCTCCCCGTTCCCATCAGCGGTGTGTCTTCCAGCTTGGGCGGGAGCACTTTGGCTGAGGAGTTGCAAAATGCGATAGGGACGCAGCTTGCCCAAATCGATACGGATCTCCGCTTGCATCTGCGGAAAGGCCTGATACTCCTCCAGCTCCGCCAAGCCCGCCTGTAGGGAACGCGCCGCCTCTTCATAGGATCCCTGTTGCCAGGCTTCTCGACCCAGTTCCAGACGAGCGATGGCCCGCGCCAAAATGGCATCGGAACGAGCAGGGTGGCCCTGCTCCAGCATATGTTGAGCCAAGTCCAAGGCAGCTTGGTATTCTCCGGCTTCGCAATACAAGCACAGCACTCCCGGTAGGTGCGCCTCCTCCACCGTCAAGGTGGGATCCGCCGGCATGAGATGTTCGTCGTAGTTTCGCCGTGCCTCAGGGTTCAGCAGCACAGAAGCCGCCTCTTGGATCATTTGAGCGCGAGCTTCCACAGCCTGTGGCGAGAACTCCAGCAGCCAGGAGCGCTCGCCCGGCTTGAGATCGATTCGCTCCCGGTATGCCTGCTCAATCTGATGCTCATCTGCCCGTGCCGACAGCATCAAAACCCGATAATAGTCGAGGGGCACCCGCACCGTCATGGTTTTTGTCCGCGCTCTCCTGTTCGTGCCAGCGGGACGGAGTCCTTGGACAACTTACCCGCATCGACTTAACTGTAGTCCTTTTCGTGGGTAAAAGGGATCCCCCCTCGGGAATCGCTGCTCCGCCCCTACCAGTTCCAGCTACCCGGCTCTCCTTTGAAAGGGCCTACGACCTTTGAGGTGATCCAACCGCCGTAGAAATCTCCGGGTTGAGGCCGGACTCGTTCTCCACCTACCCGGCACTCCTGCACACGGCCTGGATAAAAGGCAAGGTAGTCGCGGATGGGCAAAAACGCCGGGCTGGGATCCGGATAGCTCCAGGCGGCATCTACGGCTGTTTGGGATCCGACCTGAACTGTCCAGTAGCAGGCAGCCCCTTTGAACTCACAGAAAGAGGTGCGAGAGCTGGGGCGGAGATACTGCAGTCGAACGTCGGTGGGGGGAATGTAGTAGGTGGGCGGGTGGCTGGTTTCCAGGACGCGGTAGCAACGGCGGCTTTGGGCAATGAGCTCGCCATTGAAGAGAACTTCCACCAGTTCTGTGGTGGGCTCCAGACGAGGTGGGCGCGGATAGTCCCAGACAGATTCTTGTCCTGGATGGGGAGAAATCGGTTGGGGAGACATGGGTCAATATCTTCAATATCTAAAGCAGACGGGTGGCCTCCAGCAGTTTGGCGTACCGGATCAGCAGCAAAGACTGTTGCTCCGGCAGCGGCTGAATAACCCCCTGCTGCTGCAGACGGCTCAGTACCGCCAGGGCTGTCTCCCGGCTAACTTGGCTGATATCGGCCAAATCCTGGGGGGGAGGGTAGACAATGCGCATCCCCTGGGGGGTCTTCTCGCCAAAAGCTTCCGCCAGTTGCACCAGCGTATGCACCACTCGCAGCGGGGGGCTCTGCTGGTCAAGATCCGCCTGCAAGTTGGCCAGGCGCAGGCGACGGGAGAGGCTGCAGGCCAGCTGGTAACACAGTTGCGGCTCCCGCAACATCAGCGCTTTGAAGGTTGCCGCCGGGATCCCGGCCACCCGCAGCGGGGTTAGGGCCAGCACATCTCGCGAGCGGGGAGCTTCGTCCAGTACCGCCATTTCCCCCACCCAAGCGCCCGGCCCCAGCAAGGCAAGGGTTTTGGTGCTGTCTTGCGCCCGCAAAGCCCGCCGCACCTTAGCCCAGCCGGCGAGGATCAGATAAACTACGCTGCCCCAGGCATCTTGCATGAAGAGGGCCTGTCCCGCCGGGATATCCCGCAGCTTGACCTGGGATCCCAACCATTGCAAGGACGTCGCCGAAAGTTCGGCCAACATTGGCACCGCCTTGAGCTCGGAGAGAAGGGCAACAGGAGCATCGGAAGCCATGGCGGGTCGGACGTTTCACCATACCGCAAGCCCACTGTAGCCCAGTTACCAACTCAAGAGCTATCCTGCAATCCACCACCCCGCCATGTGCGCCAAGATCTAGTGAGGAGGTGGTCTTGCTGTAGAGTCTTGCCGGTATGGCCCTCAGAGCCTCTAGAGCTACCCTGCGGTTGAGGGTGGGGGGAACCCAAACTCTGCCGTTTCGTCTGGGCAACAGAGGTTCTGTCTGGGAGGGGATCCCTCCGCTGTTGTTGTTAGAACTTATGGATGCCTATGGATGCTGCCCTCAGCGACATCAGTGGCCAGCGCTGGTCGGTCTTGGTGAAGAACGTGCCTGTGCGGCCCGAAAAGCTCGCTGATGTGGATCTGGTGCTGATCTGTCAGCAGGGATCCCAGCCCCATCGGGAGGCTTTTGCCGAGTTGATGCGTCGCCATCAGGCCCATGTGGACAAGGTGCTCTATCATCTTGCCCCGGACTGGCAGGACCGGCATGACTTGGCCCAGGAAGTTTGGATCCGGGCCTACCGCCACCTGAAACGCCTACAGGAGCCGGCGAAATTTCGCAGCTGGCTGGGGCGGATCGCCACCAACCTGTTTTACGACGAGCTGCGCAAGCGCAAACGACAGCAGCAGCCCCTTTCTCTGGATGCGCCGATTCAGATGCGGGATAGCGAGATGGAATGGGAGCTGCCCAGCGAGAGCCCCAGTCCCCATGAGCACCTCGCCACCTGCGAGTTCTACGAGCGATTGCACCAAGCCGTCCGCGACTTGCCGCAGGCCTTTCGCCAGACAATCCTGCTGCGGGAAATTCAGGGAATGGCTTATGAGGAAATTGCCGAGATCACAGGGGTGTCTTTGGGCACTGTTAAGTCTCGCATTGCGCGCGCCCGCGCCCGCCTACAATCCACCCTAAAACCCTACCTTAATGGTGAATGACCATGGTTCGCGGCAACCCCAACCCCGACCCCAGGGATCCCCAGCAAGAGCTGCCGGTGGTGGATGAGCGCTTTGAACAGTTGAGCGCCTACTTGGATGGGGAATTGTCGTCTCAAGAGGCGCGGCAGGTGGAAGATTGGCTGGCCAGCGATCC
>NZ_JANSIC010000015.1:0-2910 GCF_047461955.1 Synechococcus sp. R55.7 | reverse complement strand
GGGATGGCGTTGGTCTCATCCCCAGCCTTTGGTATCGCTGGAAGATCCGCCGGTGCGCGTGGCCATCGTGCCTGCCTCTGCTCGTGTTGCCCAACGCTATCTTTTCGAGCCGGGGCAAAAGCAAGATGCCTACTCGATTTTGTTTGAGGCAATCCCCAACCGTGGATCTCGCCCCGCCAACGCGACCAGGGCCGAGGTGGGCTGGGAATGACCTGAGCAGGCTTGAGAAAGACTGAGGAGCGCAGGGTGGAAAAAGCAGTTCGCTGGGCTTGTGGGCTAGGAGTCTGCCTTTGGCTATGCAGTCTGGGATCCCTGTCGGCCCAGGCAGATCCCAGCAGTAGCCATCTGGCAACGCCGTCCGCGCCGGCGGGACGGAGTCCGAAGCAGTTGCACTCCTCTCCCAGTGGACAGGAGCCTGCCCCCCAGCCCACAAACCTGCCTTCACCCGGATCCCGTCTCACCCCTGCCCCCGATCAAAACCAATGGGCCCCTCCCAAGACGGAGCTATCGCCCTTTCCGGACTTCCCCCTTCTCAAGGAGTTGGATCCGCCCCCGCCAAGCTTGGCCGACCTGGGCATCCATTGGGATCGCTTGGCCCTGCTGCCGGATCCCGAGCTGGCAGAGGAAATGGATGTGGAGTTCAGCCGCCGTCTAGCCCGCCTAAACCGGCAAATTGCCAACCAACAAGAGCGCCTCTACCGCCTTTTGCAAACCTGGGACTCCGACGAGGCCGATATCCGCCAAATTCAGGCCCAACTGAGCCAGTTGCGGACAGAACGGGATCGCCTAGCTCTGGAACACCTGTTGATGCTGCGGCAGCTGCAAGAGAACTTCGCCCTACCTCTACCCGACCGCTCTGCTGCCAGCCCTCCCTGAGGAGTCCTTGGGTTCGGGTTATGATCTGAGGGAGGGGCAGACGCGACCACCAACGGAGCTGAGGGATGGCCAAAGTGCCCAGCAACCCAGACATTGAGCAATTAGCTGCTGCCATTGGTAAAGAAGTTTACATCGATGTGGCCCGCTGGCATCTTTACCTGCGCGATGCCCACCTGCATACCCTTTTGGCGGAGCGACTGGCACCCCAGGTGATGGCAGGCAAGGTGGATGAGGACGCCGTCACAGAGATCTTGCAAGGGATCCCGGTGAAAGTGGGGGGTGGGCGCAAAGAATTGCCCCTGGCCGATCTCCTGCCGATGCAAAGCCTGCTTAACCTGCTGGACGTGCTGGAGGAGTTCAGCCGCAAATGGGCCCAATAGAGACCAATAGAGAAAGGTAGAGCGGTGCATCATCAGTCTAAACCTATGCGGCCTGGCCCCTGGCTCAAGCTCGGCAGCCTTATTCCGCTGCTCTGGCTGTTGTCGGCCTGTCAGGGAACCGAGTGGGGAGAACGGCTGGAGCGCGCTGTACGCCCAGTAGGTCTGCCCACAGCCCAACCTGAGCCGCTGGCACCTCCCTCGCCTCAACCTTCGCCGGGATCCATCCCACCCTCTATCTCGATCCCCACTGCTCCCGCCCCCTCTTCACCTCTGCCCAGCCAGGACAGCAGCCGCTTTACAGACTTGGAGCCCGGATCTCTGGTGGCTCGTTCGGTGGGATACCTGGATCGGTTGGGAGTTTTTGCCGATATCTCCAGCAGCGAATTTCAGCCGCAGCGCAGCGTTCGTCGCGGAGAATTTGCCCGTTGGCTGGTGCTGGCCAACAACGCCATCCACGCCGATGAGCCCAGCCGGCAAATCCGCCTGGGATCCCCCTCGGAACGCCCCCTCTTTTTGGATGTGCCGGAAGAGGATCCCAATTTTCGCTACATTCAAGCCCTGGGAGCTGCCGGCATAATTGCCGGAGATGCCAATCGAGAGTTTCGCCCCAACAGCCTGCTGTCGCGGGCAGAGTTGATCCGCATGAAGGTGCCTCTGGACTTACCTCCCGGCCAGATCAAGGGATCCCGAGCAGAGCTGGAAGAGCGCTGGGGGTTTACCGATGCGGCGCAAATTCCTCCTGAAGCCATTCCTGCTCTGGTAGCCGATCGCAGCCTAGAGAATGCCTCCACCGTGCTGCGCACCTTTGGCCCCATCCGCACCTTCAACCCCTTCGAGCCGGTCAGCCGCGGGGAAGCCGCCATCGCCCTGTCGGCTTTTGGGGAACGAACGGCCCAAGACGCCATACCCCAGCCGCCAGCCTTGCCAGACCCAACCCCTGAGCCTCAGCCTTCTCCCCCTGCCGCAGAACCGGAGCAGACGGCTTCTCCCGAGCCGGATCCCACCCCTGCCTCTCCCTCGGATGCTGCTGATGAGCCCCCTGGGCAGACCCGACCCAACCCCCCAGAAGTCGCCCCAGGAGAGGGTAGGATCGTCACGCCGGGTAAGCCCTAACCCTGAAGTGAGCGAGGATCCCATCGGCGTATACTGTCCAAGTTTTATCAGCAGATGGAACACCTCAGAGCTCCAGCAGGGATCCCTGCTACGGCTCTTACAAGGAGCAAAAGGAGCCATAACAATAAAAACTATCCCTAACTCCCTTCGGGAGAGGGGCTGTACAGCGCAGAGGACTTCCGCCCCCATTCCCCAGGCGGCTCTAGCTCTTGCCAGTCCCCTGAGCGCCCCTCTGCTGGGGAAAACCCTTGCCGCCCATAGCCTATAGAATGGGGGAAGCCAGCCTTGGAAAACCTGCAGGGATCCCAACTGTGTCCGCCATTGTTCCTGAAATCCGTTCTGCCGATCTGCTGCGCTACACCGTGATTGGGTCGCGGCGGCCCAGCGTGTACTTTTGGGCGGTGGCGCTGACGGGGGGAGGGCTGGGCTTTACCTTGGCCGGCCTTTCCAGCTATCTCCACCGCAATTTGCTCCCCTTTTCCGATCCCGCCAGCCTGGTGTTTATTCCCCAGGGCATTGCCATGCTCTTTTACGGGGTGCT
>NZ_JANSIC010000014.1:15752-17761 GCF_047461955.1 Synechococcus sp. R55.7 | reverse complement strand
TCCACCGGATCTCGACCGTCAAACGGGGGGATCCCTGAGCAAGCTAGCTCTGAGATAGGCGCTTCACCTCAGCTCCAGAGAGCAGGCGATGGGCTTCTTGCAACAAAGCCGGGATCCGGTCGCGGTGGGGGCTGTGGATAAGATAAGGTCGCAGGGCTTCGGCATCCACTTTGTCTGCCCGCTGGCCGGGGAGCCAACTGCCGGCATTGCCCAACAGGTTGTAACGGCTCTTGGCATAGTCCACCAAGTCATAGGCCAAGACCAAATTGCGCAGCAGCAGAATAAACGGGATATTCACCTGTCCGGGGGTTTGGTCGTAGCGAGGCAGGCCCTGGTGCCAAGTTTTGGCGTAGTGTTCCCCCACCTGCTCGATCAAAGCTTGCTCTAGGCGGGCCAGGATCGGCGGCAACAGCTCATCAGCCCGATCCAATAACTCCACCGCCTGCAGGTGCTCATCAAAATCGCTGGGTCGGGCCGCCCCAATGCTGAGGGTGTGAACCTGGGGATGGGACAGACAGAACAGGTCGTTGAAGACCATCGGGCTGAGGGGTTGGCACAACTGCACCAGCTTGGCGGGCGGATCGTAAAGCCTGCCCCCCTTATCCGAGGGACTGATGATGAATACCCCCATATCCTGCTGAGCGGCAGCCTCAATGGCGGGCCAGTTGGTCTGGTTGACAAAATACCAGTGCAGGTTGACGTAATCGAAGCCCCCTGACCGTATGGCTTCCACAATCAACTCCGTCGGCCCATGGGTGGAGAAGCCGACAAAACGCACCCGCCCCTGCCGTACCAGGCGCTGACACACCTCCAGACACCCCCCTGGACGCAGGCTGTGCTCCAAGTCTTCCCAGGTATTCAACCCGTGGATGGCCAGCAGATCCACATAATCGAGGTTCAAGTAGCTCATCGATTGCTCGAACTTGGCCAGGAACTGCTGCGGGTCGGCGCTGGGGCCAATTTTCGTCTGCACAATCAGATCTTGCCGGGGAAAGAGCGGCAAAATGCGGCCCAACTGCATTTCAGAAGTGCCATAGCCGCGGGCAGTTTCGATGTGGTTGATGCCCACCTCCAAGGCCCGGCGAATCGTCGCCTCCAGGTTCTGCTGGCTTGCCGCTGGGATCCCTGACCAAGGAGTATCTTGCCAACTGTGTTGATAGCGCATGCCACCACAGCTCAGCACGGGCATAGGCAGCTCGGTACGCCCAAATCTGCGATACTGCATGGTTTTTCCCCTGGACTAAGCCCCATTTTAGAGTGGCCCCACCGCCGAAGCTTAAACCCCAGGCCGACCGCGTTGCGCAGCAGTCTCCATCAGAAATCAGATCAGTCTGGAGATATGAGGCTGCAGGGGAGCGACTAAGCTAGAGTGTTCTAGGAGTACGGGGCTGACGGGGCTCGAACCCGCAACTTCCGCCGTGACAGGGCGGTGCTCTAACCAATTGAACTACAGCCCCAATCGCTGCGAATATCTATTCTGGATGTGAATGAGGATTGTTGTCAATCATGGTGGTTAGTTTGGCAGCACAGGCCGCAACCCTTGTGGATACTGCTCCCCAAAACGGGATCCCGACGGCGGCAATGCAACAGGTGGCGGATGTGCTCACCCAGGTGGCTCAACACCTGGATCACCTGCAATACACCACCTTGCGCTACCCCGATGGCGGCTGGCTGACGGTGCGGGTGGTCGAGGATCCTGCTGCTGGCGAGGCGGAGTCTTTGTCCTCAGAGGGATCCGAGCCGGCAACTCATCTGTGGATCCCGGCCTTCGGCCACCTGGAAGATGCCCACACCACGCTGGCAGAGCTTAAGGATCGAGCGCCGGAGCTGGAGACCGCTTCTTTTGGGGTCTTGGAGCTGTTGTTCTTGGCGTTGGGCCTTTCTCGGGCCGATGGTATTGTCTTTTACGACCAAGCTGGGGATCGGCAACAGGGCAAAACCGTAGCCTGCCGAGCTTTGATGGAACAGGTCAATCAATCGCTTCGCAGATGGGCCTCTCCACCCCCTTC
>NZ_JANSIC010000014.1:0-15652 GCF_047461955.1 Synechococcus sp. R55.7 | reverse complement strand
GGCGCGAGCAGTAGCCCAGACGTCTCATCCTAACCTGAAACAACTATAAAACTATTAAAGATCTATAAAGTTAAAGATCGCAACGCAAAATTCCAGATCCGCCAGATCCGCAATCCGCCCTGCGTCAACTCAAGATGGCTCCCTGCCGACGGGCAAACTTCCGTAGCTTCTCGTCCATCCGCGCCCCCCGTAGATCCGCTTTGCAAAAGTTGGTAAAGCGCTTGCTCTTTTCTTCTGGGTATCGAGCCAAACGAACCCCACCGCCCATCGACCAGATCACCGAGCTGGCCACCACCAAGGCGATCCCAGCCGCTCCTAACGCATAAACCAAATTGCCCGTGGTCAGGCGGACAAGCAAAAAGGCCAGGATCCCTGAGCCCAGCAGCCCCCCCAAGCCTGTCAGGATCCCTCCCAATGTTTTGGCCGATCCAGACAGTTGGATCAAAACCCGCAGCCAGTAGGGTTGAGGGGTGTTGAAGAGGATGCCGCGCAGATCCGCCCCCTGCAAGTTGGCCCCTGAGAAATCGGCCCCCCGCAGATCGGCCTGGCGCAAATCATAGCCGGCTAGGTTTTGGTTGGCAAAGGACTTGCCCCGTAGATCGGCCCCCGCCATGGAAGGGATCCGCGGTGGGGTGGCCGGCTTGATCCGTCCGCCGCCTGTGATGCTGCTGGCTCGGCCCAGTTGGGTAAAACCGGTGGTGCTCCCCCACTCAGAGGGGATGGATAGCGGGCTGCTGGCTGTCATTCCCCCTGCAGTGAACTGAGGTAGGGGTGTGGGCGAGAAACCACCCGAGCGGCGCTTGGCCCAGTAGCCGGAGATCACCGATGTGCTGGGATTGGCAGACAGGGGAGAGCTGGGCAACACAATCGGCTGAGAGATCGGGCCGCCTGCCTCTTCCACCGGGATCCCTTGCAACGCCCGCAAGACCTCGGTGGCGGTGGCAAAGCGCTGATTGATGGCCGGCTGCAACATGCGGTGCAGAATGGCGTCGAATTCCGGGCTGAGCTGCAGGCAATCCGACCAATCCCACTGTCCCGTTTCATGGTTATAAAACTTGGCCGGAGATTCCAACGTCATCAAGTTGATGCAGGTAGCCGCCAAAGCATAGAGATCGCTAGAGGGACCGACCGCCTGGCCGGCTACTTGCTCCGGGGGAGAAAAGCCAAGGGAGCGGATTGCTGTCACTTCTGCCGCCTGCTCCTGGGCTGGCCCCAGTTCCTTTACGGCCCCAAAGTCGATCAGCACCAATCGACCATCTTCTTTGCGACGAATGAGGTTGGCAGGTTTAATGTCTCGGTGAACCGTGTTGTGGCTGTGGACATAGCTGAGGATCAGCAGCACCTCCTGCATCACCTGCCGGGTTTGTTCTTCGGAAAAGGGCCCATTGCGACGCATTTCTTGGGAGAGGGTGGTGCCCTGGATAAATTCCTGCACCAAGTAGAACTTGCCGCCTTCCTGGAAGTGGGCGTAGAGCTTGGGGATCTGCGAATGTTCGCCCAGGCGCTCCAACACTTGGGCCTCGCGATTGAAGAGCTC
This sequence comes from Synechococcus sp. R55.7, assembly GCF_047461955.1. Classification (NCBI taxonomy): domain Bacteria; kingdom Bacillati; phylum Cyanobacteriota; class Cyanophyceae; order Synechococcales; family Synechococcaceae; genus Synechococcus; species Synechococcus sp. R55.7. The sequence continues at coordinate 14,115 of NZ_JANSIC010000014.1, read as the reverse complement.
CTCCGCCAGCTTGGCCAGTTGCGGGGATCCCTCGACCGGGCGCAACTGCTTGATCACCCGCCAAGGTTTGGAGGGCATGTCCTCATCCCGCGCCAAAAAGGTAGAGCCAAATCCCCCCTGGCCGATGCGCTTGAAGGCCCGGTAGCGATTGCGCAGCAGGAGGGGATGGCCACAAGAGGCACAGGTAGAAGCGTCCGCCGGGTTTTCCGGTTGCAAACAGGCAGGGTTAAGGCAGTAGCAAGTGGGCATACCAGTTTGGGGTTACCGGCTGGCGATCCGGACAACCGAGACGGAGCCAAGAAGTCGGCAGGCAAGTTGTGAGAGATACATACAGGTTAGACCAAGAAGAAACAAATCTTGCACAACTGCCTCAGATAGGCTGATCTTAGCGTCTGCCCGCCCTGAGGTTAATCGGACAAATCGCTTAGGTTTTCGGCGGATGGGGTTTGGTGGAACAGAGGAGAACAACAAGGGCTGGACTGCCCTGCAGAGGGAAAACTTAGAATTGATGAATACAGCCATCTTCGCCTGTCATGTTTCCAGCGCTTTCCGGTGCCGCCATTCGGCAAACTTTTCTGGACTTCTACGCTCAGCGGGGCCACCAGGTGTTGCCCAGCGCCTCCTTGGTGCCGGAAGATCCGACGGTGCTGCTGACCATTGCCGGCATGTTGCCCTTTAAGCCCATTTTCCTGGGGCAACGGGATCCGGAGTACCCACGGGTTACAACGGCCCAGAAATGTGTGCGCACCAACGACATCGAGAACGTGGGCCGAACGGCGCGCCACCACACCTTCTTCGAGATGCTGGGCAACTTCAGCTTTGGCGACTACTTCAAAAAGGAGGCCATCGCCTGGGCCTGGGAGCTGGTGACGGAGGTTTTCGGCCTGCCCCCGGAACGGCTGGTGGTGAGCGTCTTTCGCGAAGATGAGGAGGCTTTTGCCCTCTGGCGAGATGAGATAGGGATCCCGGCCCACCGCATCCAGCGCATGGGAGAGGCGGATAATTTCTGGGCTGCCGGCCCCACTGGCCCCTGTGGCCCTTGTTCTGAGATTTACTACGACTTCAAGCCAGAGCTGGGGGATGAGCGGATCGATTTGGAGGATGACTCCCGCTTTCTGGAGATCTACAACCTGGTGTTCATGGAGCTGAACCGGGATAGCGAAGGTCACCTGATGCCGCTGGCCAAGCAAAACATCGACACCGGCCTGGGGTTGGAGCGGTTGGCCCAAGTGTTGCAGGGGGTGCCCAACAACTACGAGACGGACTTGATCTTTCCCATCATTCAAACGGCGGCTGGGATCGCCGGGCTGAACTACTCCAAGGCCAACCCGGAGCAGCAGATCTCTCTGAAGGTGATCGGGGATCACGCGCGGGCAGTGATGCACTTGATTGCCGATGGGGTGCTCCCTTCCAATGTGGATCGGGGCTATGTGCTGCGGCGGCTGATCCGGCGAATGGTGCGCCACGGGCGATTGCTGGGGATTGGCGAGCCCTTCACCATCCCGGTAATCGAGACCGCGATTCAGTTGGCCGAGGCTGCCTATCCTCAGGTGCGGGAGCGAGAAACCCTGATCAAGACCGAGCTGCAACGGGAGGAAGAGCAGTTTCTCAAAACCCTGGAGCGGGGGGAACGGCTACTGCTGGATTTGTTTACTGCCGTCGAATCTTCCCGCCGTGACAGCAGCTCGCCAAAGCAGATCTCCGGCGCCGACGCCTTCAAGCTCTTCGATACCTACGGTTTTCCGCTGGAGCTAACCCAAGAAATTGCCCAGGAACACGGCTTCAGCGTGGATCTGGAGGGCTTTGAGCAAGAGATGGAGAAACAGCGGCAGCGGGCCCGCGCCGCCCACCAAACCATCGACCTCACAGCCCAGGGATCCCTGGACGAGCTGGCGGATTTCCTCAGCCAAACGGAGTTTTTGGGATACAGCCAATCTTCCGCCCGCGGCGTGGTCGAGGCCCTGTTGGTCGAGGGGAAATCGGTGCCCCAAGTGGAGGCAGGGCAGGCAGTGCAGGTCGTTTTGGATCGCACGCCCTTCTACGCCGAGTCCGGCGGGCAAATTGGCGACCGGGGCTACCTTTCTGGGGATGGCCTGCTGGTGCGGATTGAAGATGTGCAAAAGCAAGGGGATCTGTTCGTTCACTTTGGCCATGTGGAACGCGGGATCCTGCGGGTGGGGGATCCCGTCCAAGCCCAAATCGACCTGGCCTGTCGGCGGCGCGCCCAAGCCCACCACACCGCCACCCACCTGCTGCAGGCGGCCCTGAAAAGAATTGTCGATCCCTCGATTGGTCAGGCGGGATCCCTGGTGGCTTTTGACCGGCTGCGCTTTGATTTCACCCTATCCCGGCCAGTCACCCCTGAGGAGCTGGAACAGATCGAGAACTTGGTGAACACCTGGATTGCCGAGGCCCATGCTGCTCAAGTGGCGATCATGCCCTTGGCCGAGGCCAAAGCCAGAGGTGCTGTGGCCATGTTCGGGGAAAAATACGGCGCTGAGGTGCGGGTGATCGACTTTCCGGGGGTGTCGATGGAGCTGTGCGGTGGCACCCATGTCAACAACACCGCCGAGATCGGCCTGTTCAAGATCATCGCCGAGACCGGAGTGGCTGCCGGGATCCGTCGCATCGAGGCCGTGGCCGGGCCGGCTGTGCTGGAATACCTGAACGAACGGGACAGGGTGGTGCGGGAGCTGAGCGCTCAATTTAAAGCCAAGCCCCAGGAACTGCCGGAGCGGGTTGCCGCCCTACAGGCGGAGCTGAAAGCTGCCCAGAAGGAACTGGAAGAGGTGCGCAGCCAGTTGGCCTTGCTACAGGCCGAAGGTCTGCTGGCCCAGGCGGTTGCCGTCGGAGATCTCAAGGTGTTGGTGGCAGAACTGGGATCCACCACCCCTGAGGCCCTCAAAACCGCTGCCGAGCATCTGCTCCACAAGCTGGGGGAAGGGGCAGTGGTGCTGGGATCGGTGCCGGAAGCCGGCAAGGTCAGCCTGGTGGCTGCCTTTAGCCCTGCTGTGCAGCAACTTGGCCTGAAGGCGGGATCCTTCATCGGCGAGATCGCCAAACTGACTGGGGGCGGTGGCGGCGGACGGCCCAACTTGGCCCAAGCTGGGGGCAAACAGCCGGAGAAATTGGCAGAGGCTTTGCAGGTGGCCCGGGAGCGGTTGCAAGCGGAGCTGATCTCGCGCTAGGGGAGCGAAGCCCCTTTGAGCAGCAACAGGCCGTCCATCAGCCACTACAGTCTGTTCAGTTTAGGGTGAGACACTCGGGCTATAGAGAGAAGCCTTCTGGCCGCGTATGGGGTTATGGGTTTAGTGTCCTAGTTTGAATCGAAATGACTATAAATCTTCGGCCAGTGGGGTTTCCGACATGTCTTCCAGGCTCAGTTGCACCTGCCGCTGCAGCGCCTGAATCGCTTGGTATTCCTGCTGGATGCCGGCCTGGTACTGGGCGGCCAGGGCAGTGTTGCCTTCGGAAAAGGCTTGATCCCACAGTTGGGTCCAGTAGCGGTAGCGCTTCTGGCGAATTTCCAGCTCCATGTTGGCAATGGCGGCCCGCACCACCATCTGCGGACGCATCAGAGCTACGCGGGTGTTTTCGTCCAGCCAAAGCAGATGGCTGAGGCGCTCGTTGAGCTGCTCATCTTGGGCACAGAGGGTGCGCAAAGCCGTCAGCAACGTCTCTTCTTGCTCTTCCAGCTCCGGCTGAGCCGAGATCAGTTCCAAGATCCGCTGCCACAGCTCCCGGTGGGGGCGAAAGCTAAATTGCAGCTCCCGCTCCAGCAAAGTTTGGCGAATTTCGCGGCGATACTCGCCAAAATGCAGAAAGATCTGCAAAAGATGGGACTCCGACTGCAAGAGTTTGGATCCCTTATTGAGGGAAGGTTGCTGGGGTTTGGCCCAGCGGTACTGCCGCACGGCTCGGCGCAGGTCTTCTTCCAAATCTCGACTGAGGCGACCATTGCCGCGGCTGAGCAATTCTGCCACTTTGTGCAAATACAAAGAGCGCCATTGTCCACCCAAACCGGCCAGCAGTTGCACAAGGGCTTGACGGGCCTGCTGAAAATCGGTGGCCCGGCTCAGATCCCGACCGGCCAGCACCTGTTCAATTCGCCAATCCAGCCACAGGGGGGCCTGCTCAATCAGGGTTTGCAGTTCAGCAACCGCTGGTGTCAGCGGGGCGGAGCCCCTGTGCTCCCGCAAAAATTCGTCGGCATCTTTGCCCTCAGGAAGGGTGAGAATGCGCAGCTCAATTTCTCCGCGCCGCGCTTGTTCTTCAACGGCTTCAATGGCTCGGTTGGCGGCGTTCAAACCGGCCCGATCCGCATCAAAATTGAGGATCAGCCGCTTCGACTGGGTGTAGCGCAGCAGGGTCTTCACCTGGTGGGGTGTCAAAGCAGTGCCCATGGCCGCTACAGCATAGGCAACTCCCGCCTGATGCAGGGCGATGACATCGAAGTAGCCTTCCACCACCAGGACTTGATCGGCCTTGGCAATGGCATCGCGGGCAAAGTTGAGGCCATAGACCACCTGGCTTTTGTTGAAGAGCTCTGTTTCTGGAGAGTTGAGGTACTTGGGCTGTCCTGACTCCCCCAAGGCTCTGCCGGCAAACCCGATCACCCGCCCCTGCACATCGAAAATGGGCAGCATGATCCGGTTGCGAAAGCGGTCGTAGTGGCCGGATCCCTGCTGGCGGGGAACCAGCAATCCAGCCTCTTCTAAAAGTTTGACCGGTTGGCGCTTGTGGTTGACCAAGTATTCGTAGAGAGATTGCCAGCCGGGGGGAGCAAAGCCGATTTGAAATTTTTGCAAAGTTTCTTCGCTCAGGTGGCGGCTGTGCAGGTACTGGCGGGCGGCGGATCCTAGCTGGGATCGGAGGGCATGCCGATAAAAATCGGCAGCCATGGCCAAAATCTCCAGCAGCTTTTCCCGGTGGGAGAGCTCCCGCTCATCAAGGGATCCCAAGGGCTGCGCCTCGGGATTGCGGGTGGGCAGAGGGATGTGGTATCGCCGCGCCAAGTGGCGCACGGCCTCAGCAAAGGAGAGATGCTCGGTCTGCATGACAAAGCGCAGCACATCTCCCCCTGCCCCGCAGGAGAAGCACTTGTAGATCTGCTTGCTGGGGCTGACCTGAAAACTGGGTTTGTGGTCGTTGTGGAAAGGGCAAAGCCCAACGAAGTTCTTTCCCTGCTTGCGCAGCACCACTTTTTCGGCCACCACTTCCACGAGGTCGGCCTTTTGGCGCACCAACTGAATGAAATCGGGGGGCAGACCGCTCATGGCTTCGGGGGATCCTGACCTTATAGTAGCCGGGGGAAACTCGACAGGCTGTCTTTTGACCTGGCCCAACGGGCTTGGGATAATGGGCGGGCCTTAAAGGCTAGTTTTCGGTCAGTCCCTGAGATGAAAATGCGAATGATCAACCTTTTTATCGGGCTTTTGGTGGCAGTATTTGCCCTCTTTTTAGGCCCGCAAATGGCTTCTGCTGAGCCTGATTTGGCCTTGGGAGCCAAGGTCTTTCAGGCCAAATGTGTGGGTTGTCACTTGAACGGGCGCAACACTTTGGTGGCAGCGAAAAACCTTTCTCTGGCGGCTCTTCATGAGTACCACGTAGACACCCCTGAGCTGATCCAGGCCCAAGTGAGAAACGGCAAAGGGGCCATGCCGGCTTTTGCCAAGATTCTCAAGCCGGAGGAGATCGAGGCGGTGGCGGCCTACGTTTTGGATCGCGCTGAGCACAACTGGAGTAGAGGCTAGTGTCCAAAGAGAGGACTCAAGATCCAGCCTTGCTGCAGGAAAGCCCGGCGGAGCGGCTGCCTCACGAGCAGGGATGTGAAGGACAGGGATCCCGCCGCAAAATCCTGTCGGTTGGCGTGGGAGCCCATGGCTTGGTGGCGGTGGGCATTTCTGCCCATGGGGTAGTGGCCATCGGCGTGGTGACCCACGGCATCCTCTCCATTGGCCTGGTGGCTATGGGAGCGCTCTCCTTCGGGCTGGTGTCGATGGGCTTGGCCAGTGCCGGCCTGGTGTCGATGGGCCTAGCCAGTTGGGGACAGCACAGCATGAGCGTAACGGAATCCCACGGATCCCATCACCACCCCTAGGTTTTGACCAACAAACACTGCATTTTTCTCTTTCCCTACAGGCTTGCAAGGAGCATCTGCAAATGTTCAGTCTGCAAAGATACTTGACCCTGGCCAAGCAATCTCTGCTGGCCCTGGGAATGAGTTTTTTACCCCTTTCCTCTGCCTGGGCCCATGTCACCGTCCATCCCAAAGAGGCCCCGGCGGGCAGCTTTGCCAAGCTCACCTTTCGGGTGCCCCATGGCTGCGATGGATCCCCGACCGTGCGCCTGCGGGTGCAGATCCCGGAGGGATTCGTCTCTGTGAAGCCGATGGTGCATCCCCTGTGGAAAATCGAGACGGTCAAAAAGCCGCTGGAGACCCCCTATGAGTCGCATGGGAAGATGATTACCGAAACGGTTGCCGAGGTGATCTGGAGCGGCGGCTCGCTGCCCGATGAGTTCATGGATGAGTTCAGCATCAGCCTCAAGCTGCCGAATCGCCCCGGTGAGGTCATCCCCATCCCAGTGATTCAGGAGTGCGAGCAGGGCATGTACCGCTGGATTCAGGTGGCTCAGCCTGGCGAGGATCCCAACAGTTTGCCGGAGCCGGCTCCGCTGCTGAAGCTGACAGGTGGAGACAGTGGACATGGGCACGGCCACGGGCATGGACATGGGCATGGTCACGGTACCCGCTAAGCGGTCTGCTTAGGAGCATGTTTCATCCCAAAAGGGGTTTTGCTTGGATTTGGTCTGGGATCCTCTGCGCCTTGCTGTGGGTGGCCGGGATCCAGCCCGTTTTTGCCCATGCCAGCTTGCTATCCACCTTCCCGGAGGATGGGGCAGTGTTGCAGGAAGCTCCGGCCCAGGTGCGGCTTGTTTTCAATGAGCCGGTGCGGATCACGCAACTCCAGGTTTTGGGTAGCAGCGGACGGGCGCTAGCTTTGGAAAACGTGGTGAGCACCGGCAACGCGCCGCAGGGGGATCTGCCCCAGGAGATCCCAGAGGGGGTTTACATTGTCAGCTGGCGGGCCATTTCTGCCGATTCTCATCCGGTAAGCGGTTCGTTTGTTTTCCTGGTGGGAGCGGATCCGGAGCGAGTTCAGACGGTGAGGGCGACCCACCTTCAAGGAAGGGATCCCTTGTACTGGCCGCTGGTGGGGGTACGCTGGGGGATCTACTTGGGCAGCCTTTTTGTGGTGGGGGTGCTGGGCTGGTGGCGACTGTTGCGGGGGCAGCGGAGCAGTTTCGCCGATTCTGATCGCGTCAGCGGGGCGGAGCCCTTATCTTGGGCTTTTGCGACAGCTTGGATCACCCTCAGCTTGACCGTGGTGGCCTTCAGTCTGCATTTGGCCCAGCTCTACCCTTACTTTAATGGGCGAGAGCTGCTGCGTGTGATGCTTTCTCCCTACGGTTGGGGTACAGGGCTGCGGCTGGTGGGGCTAGGGATCCTGATCTGGGCCTGTGAGGGAGGTGCCGTCTGGGCCAGCGGTATGGGGTCGGTGTTGGTGCTCGGCTCCTTTTTGCCCATTGGCCATGCTCTCACCAGTGAGCATCCGATGGGGACAATGGCGCTGCTGGGGCTGCATCTGGCCGGTTCAGCTTTCTGGTTGGGAGGGTTGTGGGGGCTGGAGCGCCTGCTGGGCAAGGAATCTGCTCCCTACCCATCTGTAGGCATCATCCAACGGTTTTCTGACGTGGCCACCTGGGCAGTGCCCGGACTGATCCTGGCAGGGGTGGGAATGGGTGGGATCCACCGCGGCTGGGACTGGGATCATCCGTATGGGCAGTATCTCTGGGCCAAGCTGCTGCTGGTGCTGATGATGGTGGGGCTGGGCGCCCACAACAAGTTTCGGCTGGTGCCGGGATTACAGCAAGGTGGACAGGCCGCGGGCCGGTCGCTGCGCCGGATCGTCCGCCTGGAGTTGGTGGGGCTGATTCTGGTGCTGGGCTTGACCAGCTTCCTGGTGGCCCAGGCTCCCCCCAGTCATGGGAGGCAGGGCATGGGATCCCCCCTGGAATCAGGTTGGCAGACCAGTTGTGAAGAGAGCTTGAACTGGCCGGAAGGCAGCCTGCACCTGAAGATTCTGCCCTGCCGTCCCGGAGAAAACCAGATCCAAGTTGAAGTGAAAGGGATCCCGGCTCAGGAATTGACCCTTGGGTTTTCCCTGCCAGAACAGGGGATCCCCCCTCTACGCCGTACTGTAGCGCCGGATAGGCCTGGCCAATTTGTGGTGGAAAATGTGCCTCTGGCCCTGGCGGGGGAATGGCAGATCGAGGTGAGACTGCTGATCAGCGATTTTGCAGAGCGGCGAGGTCAGATTGCAGTTTCTCTCCGACCCAATCGTTCAAGTCATTGAAGATCGCCAACAGAAAAAGCTGAAAAAGACCCTGGATAGGAGCTGTGGGTTGCTCCGCCCAAGGGCGTCGGCCTGTGGCAGAATCGAGCCAGCTCGTAGTGGCAAAAGGCTGCGCCGCTCAGGCGACTGGCTTGGCTATGGAAGACAAGATCAGAGCGGGAAGTGTGCTCAGGGGACGCTATCGCATTCTCCATCCCCTCGGGGAAGGAGGGTTTGGCGTAACCTACAAGGCGGTGGATCAAGACACCTTCGATAGCCCTTGCGTCGTCAAGCGCCTTCGCCCCCTCTCCACGGATCCCTATACGTTGGCCACGGCTCGCAAGCTCTTTGAACGGGAAGCCAAGGTTCTCAACCGGCTCAACCACTTCGACCAGGTGCCCCGCCTTTTGGCCCACTTCGAGCAGGATCAGGATTTTTACTTGGTGCAAGAGTTTGTTGCCGGGCATGATCTCAGCCAGGAGCTGATCCCGGGCAAGCCGCTGAGCGAGGCCGAGGTTTTGAAACTGTTGTGGGATATTTTGGAGATCCTGCGCCATGTACACGCCCACCAGATCGTCCATCGGGATATCAAGCCGGCCAACCTGATGCGCCGCGATGCCGATGGCAAGTTGGTGTTGATCGACTTTGGGGCAGTCAAGGAAGTGGGGCGGTTGGTCAGCCATGCCCCCGGCCAAACTCAGTTGGCGACGGTGATTGGCTCGGTTGGCTACATGGCGCCCGAACAGCTCAACGGCAAGCCCCAGCCCTGCAGCGACCTGTACTCCGTAGGGGTGCTGGCCATCCAAGCCCTCACCGGTCGTCCTCCCCATAAGATCCGGGATGATCCCCGCACCGGCCAACTGCTCTGGCGGGATTTGGTTCAGGTCAGCGAGGAGCTGGCCGAGATTTTGGATCGCCTGATCTGCCCCCACTGGCAAGAGCGCTTCCAGTCCGCTGCTGAAGTGTTGGAGGCGCTGCGGCCCCTGTTGCCTTTTCCCCAAGAGGCGACGCTCGGCGATGTTTCGGTGGATCAGGTTTTGGTGACGCGCCTGTTGGCCCGCGGACAGGAGAAAGCCCGCCAAGGGGATTTCCAGGGGGCGATTGCCGACTGTACGTTGGCCATTCAATTGGATCCCCAAAATAGCCGCGCCTACAGCCAGCGGGGCAGCGCCCGCTACAAAAGTGGGGACTTGGCAGGGGCCATCGCAGATTACACCCAAGTTATTCAACTGGCAGGGGACGCCCGCGCCTATTTCAACCGCGGCATTGCCCGCTACCGGCTGGAGGACTACGAGGGAGCTGTTGCCGACTACACCCAGGCTCTCGGCCTCAACCCACAATGGGCGGTGGCCTACTACAACCGTGGCAATGCTTACCGGCAACTCAATCAGCAGCAGCAGGCCATCGAAGACTATTCGCGGGCCATTGAGCTCAACCCGGAAGATGTGCGGGCCTATTTCAACCGCGGCGTGGTGCGCGGCCATCTGGGAGATGCGCAGGGGGCAGCAGCCGATTTTTCCGAGGTGATCAAGCGGGACCCTCAGGACGGGGAAGCCTACTTCAACCGGGGAGTGGCGCGGGTCCAGTTGTCAGATTTGCAAGGGGCCGTCGAGGACTACACCCAAGCGCTGCAGTTGGATCCTCGCCACGGCAAAGCCTATTACCACCGGGGCCTGGCCCGGCAAGCGTTGGGGGATCCCCAAGGGGCCGTTGAAGATTTTTCTCAGGCCCTATCCCTACGGTCTGCTGAGGCCACTGAGCTACCTGAGGCAGAGGCGGCAGCCCAGGCGGATCTCTACTTGCAGCGGGCCATGGCCTACCTGAGCAGCAACACCCTGGAGCCGGCGCTGGCCGATTGTGAACAGGCTCTCCGTCTGGATCCCAACCTGTCGCGGGCCTATCTCTGCCGGGGCTTGGCTCGCCAGGGGCTGGGGGATCCCGGCGGCGCTCTGGCAGACTTCAACCGCGCCCTGGAGCTGGATCCCCAGATGGCCAAAGCCTACCTCAACCGAGGCATTGCCCACCTGGACTTGGGCAACATCGAAGCGGCTTTGTCGGACTTGAGCCAGGCCATCGCTCTGGATCCCCAAGATGCCAGTGCCTACAGCAGCCGCGGGCGAATCCATTGGCTGTTGGGGGATCCCCTAGCGGCTCTGCAGGATTACACGGCTGCCCTGGAGCGGGATCCGCAGAACCCTCAGCTCTACTTCAACCGCGGCCAACTCCATGTTGAGCGGGAAGATTGGCCGGCAGCCTGTGAGGACTTCTCGCAGGTGTTGCAGTGGGCGGCGAGGCCTGGGATCCCACGCGGGCCGGAGCTGCTGGTTAATGCCCATCTGCGCCGCGGTATGGCACGGCAACGCTTGGGGGATTGGCAGGGAGCGCTGGCCGATTTCGACCAAGCTCTGCAAGGGGATCCTCAGTCGGGCTTGGCTTATTTCCATCGCGGCCAAGTGCGGGCTGCTCTGGGAGATGGGCTGGGGGCCATCCAGGATTACCACCAGGCTTTGGCGCTGGGGGTGGCAGTGGCCGAGGCGGATATCCGCCGAGATCTGGCGCGGGCCCAAATCCAGACGGGAGATCTGCAGGCGGCCTTGGAGCAGTTGAACGAGGCGGTGCGCTTGCAGCCGGAACGGCGGGATCTGCGCCAAGAGCGAGCTGAGTTGTGCCGACAGCTGGGCCGGTGGCCAGAGGCCATTGCCGACTACGACGAGGTGTTGCGGCAGGATCCTCAGGACTGGACGGCTTGGCTGGGACGGGGCATGGCCCATGGACAGGTGGGCAACTGGGATTCCGCCATTCAGGATCTCAGCCGGGTTTTGCAGCAGGATCCTGACCACAGGGAAGCGCTGTGGCACCGCGCACAGGCCCTGCAACAGTTGGGCCAGACCGTTGGCGAAAGCGGGAGGGAGTCCTTAGCGGCCTTGCAAGATCTCAACCGCTTGCTGCAGCGGGATCCCCAACACAGGATGGCCCGCTTGGCCCGCGGCTCTCTGTTGTTGGCGTTGGCGGTGCGCGGCACCGATGGCCCTACCAACCGTGCGGAGCAGGATCGCGTCAGCGGGACGGAGTCCTTGGAGCTGGGGTACTACGCGCAGGCTGAATCCGACTTCGACCAAGTCATCCAGGAAGAGGCCCAAGACGGGGAACAGTCCCGGCAGCTCTATCTGGAGGCCCACCTGAAGCGGGCCCAAGTCCGCCGCCTGCGCCACAACCTGGAGGGGGCAATAGCCGATTGGGATCGGGTCTTGGAGCTGGCCAGCCCAGGGGATCCAGAAGTGCTGGTCACCGAAGCCCTGTTGTATCGGGGCTTGTGTCGCCAAGAGAGGGGGGATCTGGCTGGGGCGTTGGCCGATTTCACGGCGCTGATCCAGCAGCAACCGCAGGCTTCTCAGGCTTTTGCTTTGCGGGCAAGGGTGCATCTGGCTTTGGGGGATCAAGAGGCGGCACTGGCGGATCTCGACCAAGCCCTGAGTCTTGACCGAGACTGGGGGGTGGCCAATGCTGCCCTGGCCTACCGTCAACGGGGGGATCTACACCGGCAGGCCAATTGCCCTGAGCTGGCCATTGCCGACTACACGCAGGCCCTGGCCTTGAACCCCCAGGAGCACTCTGCTTTGCTCCACCGAGCTCTCCTGTGGGATGGCGAGGGACAGACGGACAAAGCGATAGAAGACTACACCCGACTGCTGCAACTGGAGCTGGATCCCCAGGAGCGGGTCTGGGTTTTGAACAACCGCGGCTGGGCCTACGCCCAACAGGGGGATTTTTCGGCGGCCATCCGCGACTACGACCAAGCCATAACACTCTGCACTGCTGACGCGAGCGATAGGGATCCCTGCCACCTCAAGGCCCACCTCAACCGCGCCCTGGCCCGGACTGCCCTTGGGGATTGGCAGAGAGCCTGCCAGGATTTCCAGGCTGCCCTCCAGATGCAAGGGTACGAAGGTCGGCTTTTGGAAGACGTTATCGCTAGTTATTTCAAAATAGGTTGAGACACTTCCCAAAGGCTCCGCGCCGTCGCCGCGGCCACCTCCAACCTCTCTTAGAAATCGATGGGATTTGAATGGACAGTTAGAGGGATCGGCTCAAGCCTCCTCCGCCACTTCTCCCGTCTCGGGCCGCAGCAGCGGAAAGGCAATGACATCGCGAATGCTGGGGACATCACACAGCAGCATTGTCAAGCGGTCGATCCCCACGCCCAGGCCGCCGGTGGGGGGCAGGCCATATTCCAAGGCCGTGAGGAAGTCTTCATCCAGAAAGTGGGCCTCCTCATCTCCGGCTGCCTTCAGGGCTGCCTGGGCCTCCAGCCGCTGCCGCTGATCCACCGGATCGGTGAGCTCGGAGTAGGCGTTGGCCGTCTCCCGCCCAACGATGAACAGCTCGAAGCGCTCGGCCAACCCCGGTTTGCTGCGGTGAGGCTTGGTAAGAGGACACACCTCCAGGGGATAGTCCAGAACAAAGGTGGGCTGGCGCAGGTGGCTCTCACAGCAGTGCTCAAAGGCTTTGACCAGCAACTTGCCAGGGGAGTCCTGGGGTGAGAGATTGGGGATCCCCCGTTCTGCCAAGGCGGGCAACAGCTCGGCGGTGGATCCCGTTTCCACATCGATGAAAATGCCAGTGGCCTCCTCCACCAGCTCCTGCATCGTCACCCGTCGCCAGGGAGGGGTGAGGTCGATGGCTTCCCCTTGGTAGGTGAGCTGCAGGGATCCCCGCACCGCCAGGGCGGCGTTGCAGACCAGGGTTTCCGTCAGCTCCATCATGGTGTGGTAGTCGGCGAAGGCTTGATAGGCCTCTAGAGAGGTGAACTCCGGGTTGTGGCGGGTGGAGATGCCTTCGTTGCGAAAGACCCGCCCAATTTCATAGACTCGCTCGATCCCGCCCACCACCAGCCGCTTCAGGTGCAGCTCGGTGGCAATGCGCAAGTAGAGATCCAGATCCAGGGCGTTGTGGTGGGTAACAAAAGGCCGCGCCTCCGCCCCGCCGGGGATCACCTGCAACACTGGCGTCTCAATTTCCACAAAACCTCGCTCTTCCAGAGTCTGCCGCAGGGAGCGGATGATCTGGGCGCGGTCGAGCAAGGTCTGCTTGACCTCAGGGTTGACGATGAGATCGACGTAGCGCTGGCGGTAGCGTTTCTCCACATCCCGCAGGCCGTGCCACTTGTCCGGCAGCGGCAACAGCGCCTTGGTTAGCACCTGGTACTCGTCCACCCGCACCGACAATTCCCCTTTTTCGGTGCGCTTGAGGCAGCCCTTGGCCCCCAGCCAATCGCCCACGTCGATGAGCTTGTCCAAGTTCTTGAAGGCCAACTCCCCCATATGCTCCGTCAGCCGTTGCTTCTCCAGGTAAAGCTGGATGGTGCCGGAGCGATCCTGAAGGGTAAAGAAAGCCAGCTTGCCCATGACCCGCCGCGCCCGGATCCGCCCGGCCACCGCCACCTGCACATCCTCCCGCTCGCCGCCGGGCTCTAGGTCGGCAAATTGCTCCTGCAGCTCGGCAGCCAGATGGGTAACAGGAAAAGAATAGGCATAGGGCGGGATCCCTTGTTCCCGCAGGTGTTGGGCTTTTTCCAGGCGGGCGGCCCGTTGGGCGGCTTCGCTGCTGCTGGGGAGGGTAGACATGGCGGTGGATAGGCAATGGACAATGGAAGCCCCGTTAGGGACGGGATTTTTCAGGCTGCCGGCGGTGCGATCGCGTTAGCGGGACGGAGTCCTTT
>NZ_JANSIC010000013.1:14363-17907 GCF_047461955.1 Synechococcus sp. R55.7 | reverse complement strand
GTGTTTGTACTCGCACCCTTCCATCCTCGGCAAGGCCCAAGATCGTGAGGCTAGTCCCCCTTTCGAGCCATTGGACTTGCGGCTTGACCATCCAGGCTTCGTACTCTGAGCGAACGGGGGCAAATCCCCCTTGCAACCAGACGTGGAATCCCTGCTCCATCCCCTGCAGAACCCAGCCGGCAATCTCGGTGCGGTCGAGTGAGCGGTGCAGAGGGGATCCCAAAATTTGGGCTAAGGTGATCGCCCCAACGGGAACGGGGTTGTTGACATTCACCCCCACACCGGCCACCAACCCCAGCAGTTGCCCGCTCCCCCCAAAGCGGCTTTGCACCAGGATCCCCCCCAGCTTGAGCAGAGAATCCGGGCGCTGCTCGTCCACCACCACCAAATCGTTGGGCCATTTCAGCCGCAGCGGGATCCCAAGGTTTTGCCGTAAACGGCCCGCAATGCCCCAGCCCAAGGCCAGGGTCAGTTCCAGCAGCGAGTAATGCAAAGGCGGGGATCCCAGCCAAACGGACAGGTATAGTCCCCCCGGCTGCGAGTGCCACACCCGCCCATGTTGACCTTGCCCAGCCCGTTGGCGGGTGCTGACCAAAACTGTGCCCACTGGCAGCGGCTGTGGGAACCGACGGCCCCAGTCCAAGAGCAGCCGATTGGTGGAATCGGTCACCGCCACTTGCAGCAGATGGCGGCCCCACCGGCCCGCCTGGGATCCCAGCCGCGAGGGAGAAAGCATCTCTACCCGGGATTAGCTCAACACAATGTCTTCCGCCGGACGCTGGGCCAGCCGCTTGAGGTTTTGGTAGCGCAACATGTCCAGCAGATCATTGCCCGAGCGCCCCTCCAGACGGGCCTCCACATGCAGCGCCTGCCCTAGGGCCTCCACCGCCTGCAGCCGCGGGATCCCGCGCAACACCAGGCGATCCACCGCATAGGCGTCAGCAGCCAACAGACGACGGTCATTGGTTTGGTCGCGGCGCAACTGCCAGAGGGCCAAGCCACTCAAACCACCCGAAACGGTTGCTCCCACGGGATCCTGTTGTACGGCCTCGAAGATCAAGCTCAACCCCCCCAGAGCTGCTATGGCCAGGTAAAAGTCGATCTGCCGCGACACCGCCCGACTGTAGTAGCCCACCTTGTGCAGGAACAGCCCCGCCCGCTGCAGGGGGGTAAATTGCCGCCACTCGTAGGGCTTGATGAACAGCCGCATCTGCCGTTCCCAGGGCATTTGCCGACGGCCTTTGATCACCACCGTTTGCCGTTCCGAGGCGGGCAAGATCTTCACACTCTCCCGCATACTGGCTGGCAGCAGATCCAACAGGCGCTCAATCTCCGCCTGATCCAGAACGTAGTTTTCGTAGCCGTAGTATTCCGAGTTCATGCCGGGCCTGCTCCTCAGCTTAGTCCCATCGCCTGACGCATCTCTCGCACCGCCCGATCCAGCCCCACCAGCACCGCTCGACTGATAATGCTGTGGCCGATGTTCAGCTCCTCCATTCCCGGAATCCGCGCCACTGGGCCGACATTCCAGTAGGTAAGACCATGTCCCGCATTCACCCGCAAGCCCAGCTGAAGAGCCTGTTGGCTGGCCTTTTCCAGGTGGTCAAGTTCCACCTGCCGCTGAGCTGCGGATGAGGCTTCTGCATAGCGCCCCGTGTGGAGCTCCACCCAGCGGGCTCCCACTTGGGCAGCAGCGGCAATTTGGGTCGGATCTGGGTCGATAAACAAGCTGACGGGAATGCCGGATCCCTGCAGTTGGCCGACCACATCCCTGAGGCGCGACACCTGCCCCGCCACATCCAACCCACCTTCGGTGGTGATTTCCTCCCGCCGCTCAGGAACCAAAGTGACGTAGTCAGGCTTAATCTCCAGGGCAATCGCCACCATCTCCTCGGTGGCTGCCATCTCCAGGTTGAGGTGGGTGCGCACGGTTTGCCGCAACAGCCGCACATCCCGATCTTGAATGTGACGGCGATCCTCGCGCAAGTGCACCGTAATGCCATCTGCCCCCGCCAGCTCGGCAATCACCGCTGCCGCTACCGGATCTGGCTCCACCGTGCGGCGTGCCTGTCGAAGGGTGGCAATGTGGTCGATGTTAACTCCAAGACTTAACAAGGCTTTACTGCTTTGGGTGTAGAGGAGAATACCCCTAGTATTACATTATTCAATTTACGCCGGTCAGATGAGCCAGGATGCCATGGGCCTCAGGCCGCGAGGGTGTAGGCTTTACTCTATGATCAGGTAGCGACGTCTCGCCTGTGCGGGATCCACTCCGGGCTTGCCATGACTGATCCAGATGCCTCTCTGGCGGTGGGACAACACTCCATTGTTGACCGGGCGCGAGTGCCGGCCTTAATTGCCCAGTACTTGCCGGTGGAGATCTGCATTTACTACCAAGTCGTCCCCTTGGCCCTGGATACCGACAGCCTCATCTTGGGCATGGTGGATCCCCAGGATTTGGCGGCGTTGGACTATGTGAGCAAAATGCTGGCCTATTCCCAGATTTCCGTCCAGCCAATCCCTCTCACCGCTCAGCAGCAGCAGGATTTAATTGCCTACTACTTCAGCCATCCCCCCGACCCGGCAGAGGTGGAGCGGCTGCGCCTCCAGGCCCAAGCCAACCGGGTGACTCGGGAGGTTCCTGCTCCCGTGTCGGGGCCACCCACGCAGTTGAGGCCAACCCAGCCTCCGTCCGTCCCCGCCGACGAATCAGAAGAGACAGTGCAGCAGTTGCTCAACTCGATGCTGCGGCGGGCTTTGGATGAGAAAGCCGAGCAAATTTTCGTGGAGCCTCAAGAGGGGCCTTCTTGTCGAGTGCGCTACCGCCAGCAGGGGATTTTGCGGGATCTGTTCAAAGATCTCTCCGAGTCCATACGAGCGAAGTTGATCACCGCCATGAAGCGGATGATGGCGCTGGATCCGGAGTTGATCGGGGAGCCGCAGCAGGCAGAGGTGGAGCGGATGTACCGGGGGGAGCCACTGGTGTTGCAGTTGCGCATCATACCGCAGCGCTCCAAAAGTGGCCAGACTGCCGCCTCTAGAGAAGGGGCCATCTTGAGCATCCTGCGAGGGGAAGCTCTCCAGAAATATCAACAAGGCCAGAATAACCTCCGCGTCTCTGAGACCCTAGCTTTGGCCCAACAGACCTATCAACTGCTGCAACAATTGCAAAGTGCTCTCAGCAACACAGTTGACAAGCTTAAGCAGTACCCCAGTCCGCCGCGGAGCGACTGGCCCCTGATGACGGAGGTGTTGGCAGCTATTCAAGCCCAAGCCCAGATGATCGCCATCCACCAGCAGGACTGGGAAAAACTCAATTCCGGCAGTTGACCCCCCAAAACCAGCCCCGAGCAACATCCCTTCAACGGGATCCCTCCCGCAGCAGCACCAAAATCACTCCGGCAATGATGCTGATGGTGGCACCGGCAATCAGGCTGGTGGCTAGACGTTCCAGCCGTTCCCCGATGGTTTGTGAGGTGTCGAACTTAAAAGTGAGCTTTTCGACATCACCTGAGAGCTTTTCGACATCGCCCGAGAGCTTTTC
>NZ_JANSIC010000013.1:11768-14263 GCF_047461955.1 Synechococcus sp. R55.7 | reverse complement strand
GAGAGCTTTTCGACATCGCCCGAGAGCTTTTCAACCCGCTCCGAGAGTTTTTCGCTATCCCCTGAGAGCCGATCGATCCGCCTCAAAACTTCCTCTTGTTGTTGGGTGAGACGAGCTATTGCTTGGCTATTGGCCTCGACCAGGCGCTCGACTCGCTCTAGGCGCTCTTCTGTTGAAATCGTCATAGGGGCTAACAGTCGCGAGTACGGTACACCAGAATACCCATCCTATGCTATTGCCGGCTATTCGTCTCTCCGGCAGGGGTTTAATGGGAGGGCCTCCCATTCTGCTGCCCTGGATTGGGTGCGGTAATCTTGAGATCGTGAAGTCTTGTTCGTTAGCTTCCATGCCGTCAAAAGATCCAACTCCTCTGCCCAAGCCCCAGTCGCCATCAGGGGAAACCCCTGCCAGCTCGGGATCCCGCAGCTGGTGGCAGGCGCAACGGGAAAACCTTCTGACGGTGGTGCTGGCTCTGTTGCTGGCCTTCGGCATTCGCACCTTTGTGGCAGAGGCGCGTTGGATCCCCTCCGATTCGATGCTGCCCACTCTGGAAGAAGGGGATCGGCTGGTGGTGGAAAAGGTCAGCTACCGCTTTGGTTCGCCCAGACGAGGCGATATTATTGTTTTCAACCCTCCCGCCAAACTGAACTTCGACGGGGCCTACATCAAGCGGGTGATCGGCCTGCCGGGAGATCGCATTCGCATCGCCAACGGTGAGGTCATCATCAACGGGATCCCGCTGCGGGAAGACTACATCTATGCCCCCCCCGACTATTCTTGCCCTGGCGAGCGCTGTCCTGGAGTTCCCAATCAGGGATCCGAATTCGTGGTTCCTCCCCGCTCCTATTTTGTGATGGGGGATAACCGCAACGACAGCCAAGACTCCCATGTGTGGGGTTTCTTGCCGGAAGAAAACATCATCGGCAACACCATTTTTCGCTTTTGGCCCCCAAATCGCCTACACTTTTTCGCCCCGCCAGAATATCCTGAGCTTCTTCCAGAGGCCCAAGTGTTGGGCAACACAGCCCGGTAGAAAGCCAGCTTGACCCTGTCGGGACTGCTCAGTGCAGCCGCTCCAGCACATAGTCCACCATCTGAAACAAAGCACGACGCGCCGCAGAGTCCGGCAGGCTATACAGCGCTTCGGCAGCCCGCTGGGCGTAGTCGCGGGCCAACTGACGAGAGCGTGGGATCCCTTCGCTTTGATACACCCACTCCAGGGCCTGCTTCAGGTCTTGCGGGTTGGACAGCTCCCTGAGAATGAGCTCTCGCATCTGGGGAAATTCCTCTAGGGCAAACAGAACGGGTGCAGTGAGGTTGCCCTGGATGAGGTCGGATCCCACAGGCTTGCCAAGCGTCTCTGCCGAAGCGGTGAAATCCAGCAGATCGTCGACAATCTGAAAAGCAATGCCCAGATCCCGCCCAAAATCGAACAGGCGATCCGCCACTTCCTCGCTAACCCCGCTCAGCAGGCCAGCAGCCTTGGAACTGCCGGACATGAGGGAGGCCGTTTTGTAGAAGCTCTTGGCCAGGTAGTCTTCCATCGACACATCCGGGTCGAAGCGGGTGAGGCTCTGGCGCACCTCTCCCTCCGGCAAATCCATGATTACTTTGGAAAGGAGCTTCACTACCTCCAGGTTGTCCAGATTGGCCAAGTACCAAGCAGCTTGGCCGAAGAGGTAATCCCCCGCCAGCACGGCTATCCGATTGTCGAAGAGGGTATTCACCGTATCGATGCCCCGTCGCACATCGGCAGCATCAATCACATCGTCGTGAACCAGGCTGGCCGTGTGGATCATCTCCGTGATCTCTGCCAAGCGCCAATGCCGTGGGGTAATCTCTCCATCTGGAGTGGTGGCACGGGCGATGAGGAGCACGATGGCTGGCCGGATCCCTTTCCCTCCCGCCGAAAACAGATGTTCGGCAGCCATGGCCAGGATGGGGTGCTTGGCACTCACCAACCGCGTCAGGTTCTGGCGTAAACGCTCCAGATCCGCTTCTACAGGGCCAAAGGGGGAGAGCACAGAGGTCATGGAGCCAAAGTATGATGAGGTTTTACAAAATTTCACATCTTTTCCTATTGTAGAGTACCCCATCGTTCCCGGGGAAAACCAGGCAGTATCATGCAAGCAGTCTTTTGCCCTTCTCATGTCGGATCCCGTTCCCCCACTTCGATCTCATTCCGTTCCGCCGCTCCCTTCAGAACCCGATTGGGAGGAGGAGTGGGAGCTGGCGCTGGAAAAGCCGCCGCTGCCTGGGCGGGCCCAGCCTCACCATCATGATCCCCAGTCTCGGCGCAAGTTGATCAACCGCTTGGCTCGCATCGAAGGGCATGTGCACGGGATCCGCTCCATGATCGAGCAGGATCAGCCCTGTCCAGATGTGCTGCTGCAAATTGCCGCCGTCAAGGGAGCGCTGGAT
This sequence comes from Synechococcus sp. R55.7, assembly GCF_047461955.1. Taxonomy (NCBI): domain Bacteria; kingdom Bacillati; phylum Cyanobacteriota; class Cyanophyceae; order Synechococcales; family Synechococcaceae; genus Synechococcus; species Synechococcus sp. R55.7. Next base: position 11,842 of record NZ_JANSIC010000013.1, on the reverse strand, counting down.
CGGGTGGCGCGGCTGATTTTGGACGATCACATTCGCCACTGCATCCGCCATGCCATCGAGACCGGCAATATCGA
>NZ_JANSIC010000013.1:10516-11668 GCF_047461955.1 Synechococcus sp. R55.7 | reverse complement strand
ATAGCGCTCCAGCAGAGATGCGCTTTTGAGTTGCCACTGCAGTCCCATGAAGGCCCAGTCGATAAACTCGTTGATCTCCTCAGCGCTGAACTGCATGGCTTTGCCGATCTCGAAAATTAGCTCCTCTTCTTTTTCCACCAACTGGCTATTCACCACCGCCATTGCTGCCAAATCCCGCAGGATCAAGGCCCCTGCCGCATTGCGCATGGGCGGGATCCCGCTGATATCCAAAGGTGCACCTGCTTCATCGGCCAGATAGGTTTGGGCCAGTGGCGCTTCGATGCCTACCCCTTCTGCGATTTGCATGAAGAAAGAGGTTTCTTCTTCGTCCAACTGGCCATCTACTCGGGCCACCGCGATCAGGGCCTTGAGGTAGAGCTGGCGCTGCTCGTCTGTCAAATCGGCGTAGTTGATCATGGGAGTTGCTGCTGAGTGTAGGGTTTTCTCTTCAACTCTGCCATGAAGGTTGCCTTCCAAACCGGGGTCGGACATTTTCCAGTCAAGTTCCAGTCAAGCAGAAAATCGCTTAAAATAAAAAGCCTGTGTCTACCGGCCAAACGCCAAAGGCTCGGAGCGAGGCTCTGGAGCTTCAGCAGGCTTGGCGGGTCTAGGCGAACTCTTTTTTGGATTTTTTGGATTTTACAGCTTGCGGAGCGTCCCCCAAGGAGTGGATACCCCATGGTCAAATTGCGGCTCAAGCGCTACGGAAAAAAGCGGCAACCCAGCTATCGCATCATCGCCATTGAAAGTAAAAGCCGCCGTGAAGCCCGTCCGCTAGAGGAACTGGGTTACTATAACCCGCGCACCAAGGAGACGGTTTTGCAAACGGCAGGCTTGCTGAAGTGGTTGCGTTGTGGCGCTCAGCCCACAGAGACGGTGGACAGTCTCCTCAAAAAGGCCGGCATCTACGAGATGTTGAAAGCAGGGGAAGGCGGAGTGGTTGCCTCGATTCGCATCCCGGCCATCGCCAAGCCTGAAGCTGGGATCCCTGAGGCGGCAGAAGAGGCCCCTGCAACAGAATCCGTGGCCGAGGCTGAGGTCGCCGATGTTCCCGAGTCTGAATTGAGCGAAGCTGCCACTGAGACAGCAGCGGCAGAATTAAGTCCTCCAGAAGCTGAAGTTGAAAAGCCTCAGGTTGAGGAAGCGGTTGAG
>NZ_JANSIC010000013.1:8189-10416 GCF_047461955.1 Synechococcus sp. R55.7 | reverse complement strand
TCGGCTAAGCTTGGCTTGGCCAGTTGTTCCCTCCTGTCGTCTAGCTCTCTATGCCAGACTACAAGGCTCTCGCCCATCTTTTGATCGAACCGCTGCTCAGCAGCGCCTCTCTTCAAATGGATGTGGAAACCACCTGTGGCGGGCGAAAGGTATGGCTGCGGCTGGCCTTTGACCCGAAGGATCGGGGGCGGGTATTCGGGCGGGGCGGGCGCACCCTGCAAGCGATTCGACAGGTGATGATGGCCGCAGCTCAGTTGGCAGGTCAATCTCTGTACATCGATATCTACGGAGAGGCGGGAGAGCGGAATCGGGAGGAGCGGGAATGAGCCAAATTCTCACCTTTCTGGGCAAGGGGGGCACAGGTCGGAGCACCTTGGCCGTGGCGGCAGCTCGGGCCGCAGCCCAGCAGGGGCGGCGGGTGCTGTTGGTGGGCCATCAGGCGGGGCCGGGGCTGGAAATGCTTTTGGGCGGGATCCCGCTTTCCGGCGAGCCGGTGACCATTGCTGCCAACTTGAGCGTGGTGCAGTTGCGGACAACCCAGCTGCTGGAGCAGTTCTGGACGGCGGCCAAAGAGCTGGAAGCCCGATACGTGCGCACCCCCTTTTTCCGGGAGATCTACGGCCAGGAACTGGGGGTGTTGCCGGGCATGGATCAGGCCCTGGCCCTGGAAGCTCTGCGCCGTTACGATGCCAGCGGCCAATACGACTGCATTCTCTACGATGGGCCAGGGGATCTGACCACCTTGCGGGCCTTTGGGATCCCGGAGGTGGCCAGTTGGTACTGGCGGCGAGCCTCCCAAGCTTTTTTGGGATCCGACTTGGCCAAAACCCTGCGACCCTTTGCCGAGCCCTTGTTGCGTTCGGTAAGCACCGTGGAATTTTCCTCCCTGGAGGATCTGCCAGAGCGGTTGGGGGGCATGACCAACCTTTTGGAGCAGGGACGACAGGCTATTGCCAATCCGCGCCGCGTGTTGGCCCACCTGGTGACCACCCCTGACCCGATGGCCGTGCAAACCGCCCGTTACCTTTGGGGGAGTGCTCAGATGGTGGGGCTGACGGTGGGTGGCCTCTGGGTTACCCCTCTGGCTCCGGGAGAGGTCTCGGCCGCCGATTTTTTCCCGCTGACACTACGAACACTCCCCCTGCGTCAGGGATCCGATTGGTCGGCTTTGGAAGCGGCAGTAGGAGGGATGTTCGCCGTGCCGGATGTGCCGCCGCCCGTGGCCATCGACGAGGGAGCCCGTACAGTCAAGCTGTTTATTCCCGGCTTCAGCAAGGCCCAAATCGAGCTGAGCCAGTCAGGCCCGGAGCTGACCATTACCGCCGGGGATCAGCGGCGCAATTTGTTCTTGCCCCCCAGCTTGGCGGGTCGGCAGGTGACCGGGGCCAAGTTTCAAGAACCCTTCCTGGTCATCAGCTTCGGCTAAAACGATCCCCAGTTGTTCCCCTCTGTTCGCGTTAGCGGTATGGAGTCCTTGGGAGAGAGCGATGTTGGCCAAACGGATCATTCCCTGTCTGGATGTGGCGGCAGGGCGCGTGGTGAAAGGGATCCAGTTTGTGCAATTGCGGGATGCCGGGGATCCGGTAGAGCTGGCCCAGGCTTACGATCAGGCAGGAGCCGATGAGCTGGTCTTTTTGGACATCACCGCCACCCACGAAGAGCGGGAGATTTTGTTGGAAGTGGTGCGGCGCACCGCAGAGCAGGTGTTCATTCCCCTCACGGTGGGAGGAGGGATCCGCGATCTGGAGGGGATCCGGCAACTGCTGCGGGCCGGGGCAGACAAGGTCAGCCTCAACTCGGCAGCGGTTCGGGATCCTGATCTCGTGGCTCAGGCCAGCCGCTGGTTTGGATCCCAGTGCATTGTGGTGGCCATTGATGCTCGCGCCAAACCGCAGGGAGGGGGATGGGAGGTATACGTGCGCGGGGGGCGGCAGCCGACGGGGCTGGACGCGGTGGAGTGGGCCAAAACCGTGGCCGAACGGGGGGCAGGGGAGATCTTGCTCACCAGCATGGACGCCGATGGCACTCAAGCAGGCTATGACCTGGAGCTAACCCGGCGGGTGGCCGAGGCGGTGTCGGTGCCGGTGATTGCCTCAGGAGGAGCAGGGGAGTGTGCTCATATCCGCCAAGCTCTGCAGGAGGGAGGGGCGGAAGCGGCTCTATTGGCCTCGCTGCTCCACTATGGCCGGCTGACGATTGCGCAGATCAAAGCCGACTTGGCCGCCCA
>NZ_JANSIC010000013.1:5885-8089 GCF_047461955.1 Synechococcus sp. R55.7 | reverse complement strand
TGACCCCAGGGATCCCGGTGCTCTCGGAAGAATCGGGCGGGATCCCTTACCCAGAGCGGCAACAGTGGGAGCGGTTTTGGCTGGTGGATCCCTTGGATGGCACCCGAGAGTTTATCGGGCGCAACGGCCAGTTTACGGTGAATATTGCTCTCATCGAGGAAGGGATCCCCATCCTGGGGGTCGTCCATGCCCCAGCTCTGGGCCTCACCTACGCGGCTGCGCAAAAGCTGGGGGCCTGCAAGAGGGAAAGGACTCCGTCCTGCGTTCACGAACAGCCCATCCGCACCTGCCCTTACGCCCAAGAACCCCTACAAGTGGTGGCCAGCCGTTCCCACAGCAACCCGGAGACGGAGCAGTTCCTCGAGCGGCTGCGGCAGCGCTGTGGCTCTCTGGAAGTGAAGTCTGTGGGCAGTGCCCTAAAGCTTTGCCTTGTGGCCGAAGGATCTGCCCATCTCTACCCTCGCTTCGGCCCCACCCTGGAGTGGGATACCGCCGCTGCCCAGTGCATTGTGGAGCAGGCGGGGGGAAGGGTTACCGATCTGGCAGGGGATCCCTTGCGCTACAACAAGCCCGACCTGCACAACCCGCCCTTTGTAGCGGCTGCCGAAGGCATGGCCCAACTGTGGCAGAACCTGATCCCCTGAGGGAAGCTCCGGCTACATGCCCATCTCCGTAGGGTTAAAGCCATCCGGGAACTTGGTGTACTCGTCGTAGAGGGCACCGCGGAAATGGGTGTTGGTGATGATGGCTCCGCGCAGATCGGCCCCAATCCGCAGATCGGCTCGGTTCAGCTCGGCTTCGCTGAGGTCGGCCCTGAGCAATTTGGCCCGGTAGAGGTTGGCCCCCCGCAAATCTGCCTTCACCAACTTAGCCCCAATCAGGTTCACCCGTCGCAGCTTGGCTCCGCGCAGGTCGGCTCCCGAGAGATCTGCTCCCGACAAATCCGCCTCGCGCAAATCTGCCCCACTCAAGTCGGCATCCCGTAGGATAATGCCCTTCAAATTCGCGCCACTCAACTGCGCTCCACTCAGGTTGGAGCCCGAAAAATCCCGTTGGCCAGACGCATAAGCCTGCAACAGTTGCTTGGCATCCAAGAGAGGCTTGATACTTGCTGTTGTCATCGCTGTTTGTTCTCTCACAAAACCGTAGGCAAACTAACCTCAGCCCTGCCGGAAGCAGGCTGTGACCCTTTCGCAGGTTGATTACCCTCTGGGGATCCCTGCCACTCGAGGTGGAACGCTTTACTGACAGACTTTGCCCTGCTGGTCGGCAGAAGGGCTGTCAGAGTTCTTGTTGGTTAGCTTACCACCCCCCGGCCCAAACTCAGCCCGGCAAGCCTTGAGAGTCGGAGGAGAGCGACATTCCGCCTGTTAGAGCTGGTCAATCTCCTTGCGCAAATTTTCCAACTCCAGATCGACCTCGCTCTCACTTGCGGTGGAAGGTTGGCCTGAGGACTTTGACCCTCCAGAGGGCAACTGACCCTGGATCGACGCCTTGAGCATCAGCAGCTCGTGATCTACATCCGAGCCACCCGCCTCCAAAGCGGCAAACTGGTTTTCCAAATTGTCTACCGCCAGCTCGGCTACTGCCGCCGACTGGGCCTCCAGGGAGTTCACCTTCTCCTCCATACGCTCAAAAGCAGCAAAGGCGCTTGTGGCGTCCACCCGCCCGATAACCTGATTGATTTGCTGGGAAGCCTTGGCGGCGCGGGCGCGAGCGATGAGCATGTCCTTTTTGGTCTTGGCCTCAGCGATCTTGCTCTCCAGCTTGGTCATGTTGGACTTCAGGATCTCCACCTGCTTAGTCTGCTCGTCCAACTGCCGCTTCAGGCTTTGGGCAGTCTCGGCAAAGGTTTTCTTGCGCACCAGCGCTTCCCGAGCCAAAGCTTCGTTGTTGTTGCGCAGGGCCAACTCGGCGCGTCTTTGCCACTCATCAACACTCTGCTGTGCTTGCTCATACTGCCGCTCTATCCGCTTCTGGGCAGCAATGGCCTGGGCAACCGCTTGCCGCATCTGGTAGTGATCCTCAGACATGTCCTGAATGGTCTGGTTCAGGATTTTCTCCGGATCCTCGGCGCTGCTGACCAGCGCATTGATATTGGATCTAATGATTCGGCTGACCCGATCGAACAATCCCATCGGTTGCTTCCCCCTCTAGCGGTCTGACCTAATGCTACCCTTGCTGCTTTGATGCCTTCCAGTGCT
>NZ_JANSIC010000013.1:0-5785 GCF_047461955.1 Synechococcus sp. R55.7 | reverse complement strand
TTCTCTTGCCCCAATACCCTCCAGAGCCGATAATGCTTGCTTAACTTCGTTTGCTGACCGACAATCCCTGTTCTCTGATCGGGGCCATCCGCAGGTCGAAACGAAGTTGAGTTTGGCCGGTGTTGTTGGGAGTTCTCCGCCCCAGGTTCACGATTCAGGAGAGGGATCCGTGGCTCAGCGCCCGATTATTCTGGGTATTGTTGGCGATAGTGCTGCTGGAAAAACCACCCTCACCCGTGGCATTGCCCAAGTCTTGGGGGAAGAAAACGTTACTGTCATCTGCACCGACGACTACCACCGCTACGACCGCAAACAACGCGCTGAACTGGGGATTACAGCCCTCCATCCCGACTGCAACTACCTGGATATCGTTCAGCAGCACCTGACGCTCTTGCGCACCGGCCAGCCGATCCTAAAGCCCGTCTACAACCACAGCACCGGCACCTTTGACCCGCCAGAGTATGTCAAGCCCAACAAATACGTGATTGTCGAAGGGCTGCTGGGCTACTTTACCCGTGGTATGCGGGATAGCTACGATGTCAAGGTTTATTTGGCTCCCCCAGAACATTTACGAGCCCTTTGGAAGATTAAGCGGGACACCCGCAAGCGCGGATATACCGAAGAGCAAGTGCGAGAAGAGCTCAAAAAGCGCGAACCCGACTCAGAGGCTTTTATTCGTCCACAGCGCCAATGGGCCGATGTAGTGGTCACCTTTTACCCGCCCCAAGAGGGATCCAACCAAGACGAGGTATTGCTAAATGCGCGCCTGGTGCTGCGCCCCACCATTCCTCACCCAGATTTTTGGCAAATCCTCAATGCCCGCGACAGTCACCTCAGCTCTGCCATTCGTTTGGATTTGGATCGGGATATGGGCAAGCCCGTCGATGTTTTGCAGATTGATGCCCATGCTACGGCCAGCCAAGTGATTGAGCTGGAGCGGATGCTCTGCAACGAAATCCCTTACCTGGGCAAGTTCTGTAGCTTAGAGGGAAACCCCAATATCGGCCAATTGATCGGCACCACCGGCGAGCTGCTCCAGAGCTATCCCCTGGCTTTGACTCAGTTGCTGATCACCTACCACATGTTAAAAGCGGCCAACATCTACCAATAGAGTCCGTGGCGGCGAGGGATCCCCAGTTTCACAGGATCTGCAGGGGAGGGCTAGGCTCAGCACTGTAACCTGATCCTGGAGCAAACCTTTGTCAGCTTCTGTCAAGGACATGGGCTGTGCTGGAATTGAACCAGCGGCTCCCACCGTGTCAAGGTGGTACTCTACCACTGAGTTAACAGCCCCTATGAGCGATGCCGCTGTGCATCTGCCTGAAGGCCGGAAAAAAATAATATCACATCTTAACCTGTCCCATTGGGGTCAACCTAGGTGGAGAGTGGACAGGTGCCCTATTTCAAATCAAAAAGGGGATCCGGTCAGCAACTGGTAGTGCAACACCTGGGGTGGGCGAGCAAAGTAGGGCCCGATGAGGGCACGCCAGCGGACAAAGTTTTCCGATTGGCGAAAGTTGACCAGATGGGCCTCTAGGGATCCCCACTGAACGAGCAGTAGGTATTGCTGAGGGTGCTCCAGACAGCGCTGCAGTTGGTGCCCTTGGTAGCCGTCGGTCTGCTGCAAATAGATGAAAGCTTGAGCGATGGCGGCTTCAAAGGCGGCTTCAGAGCCGGGGGTAATTTCAAACTGAGCCACCTCAAGGATGGAGGAAGCAGTCATGGGTTAGGTATGCAGGCCGCATTCGGTTTTGCTTGTGCCCTTCCAGCGTCCAGAGCGGGGATCCGCCCCTGGCTCAACAGGCGCAGTGCAGTGGAGGCAGCCGATACTGGGGTAGTGGCGATCGTGCAGGGGGTTGTAAGGGATCCCGTGGTCAAGGATGTATTTCCAAACTTGGCCATTTGTCCAGTCAGCCAGCGGGTTGAGTTTGAGGCGGTTGCGCTTGCCGTCCCACTGCACCTTGCCGATATCGGCGCGGGTGGGGGATTGTTCCCGACGCATCCCTGTAATCCAAGTGGTGCAACCGGCCAGAGCACGATTCAAGGGCTCCACCTTGCGGATGTTGCAGCAGAGGTCGGGGTTAGAGCGATACAGTTCTGGCCCGTATTGAGCTGCCTGCTCTTCCGGGGTAAGCAAGGGCTTGAAGATCTGCAGTTGCAAGTGGGGGTAGCGCGCTAACACCTGCTCCCGCAGTTGTAGGGTTTCCGGGAAGTGAAAATCGGTGTCCAGAAAAAAAGCGCGAACACGGGGGTTAATCGCCGTCAGCAGATCGATCAGCACTAGGTCTTCCGGGCCAAAGCTACAGGCCAGCACCAGCCCATCTCCAAATTCTTCAACCGCCCAGGTGAGCAGGTCGCTTGCCGACAAAGGCTCAAACCGTTCGCTCAGAGATACCACTTGCGGCTGATACTGCGCCTGCAACGCTTGGGCCGCCAGCTCCCAGCGGCTAGAAGGAGAAAGGCTTGCTGTCATAGGGGGAAGACACCGAACTCGACGATTTTTGCTTTTTTTAATCTACACTAATTCGGTCAAGCTTTAGGGGTTTTGATTACCAGGCGGCAGCGGGCAGAGGGAGAGAGCGGGATCCCTTGGCCCGGAGAGGGATTTGTCCCCAGCGATCCCGTCGGATCCCCATCACCAAGCCGTGCCAGAGGGGGCTGGGATCCAATGCCGGCAACTTAACCCAGTGGTAGCGCAACACCCCTCGCCGTGGGTTCACCTCCAGCTCAAACACCCGCAGAGCCGAAACCGGCCCCACCAGAGGAGGTGCTGTCAGGTAGGGGATCCCATCGCGGACATACACCTTCGGCACATGCAGGTGGCCACTCAGCACCGCCACCACCCGTCCGTGACGGGCCAAGAGAGCGTGTAGCGCCGAGGCTGGTTCGCTGAGGAGCCGGTACTTGCGAAACAAAACCGCGTCCATTTGAGTGGGAGCAATGAAGGGCGGCTGATGGATCAGCAGGATCAGCCATTCTTCCGGCACCGTTTGCAGATGTTCGCCCAGCCAGTGCAGTTGGGAGGGGCGGAGCACGCCCTGAGGCAAAGGGAAGCGTCCCAGGCTGGCGTCGAGGGCAATCAAGCGGATCCCGGGCAGAGGGGAAAGGCTGTAATCGACGTAACCGGTGGGAGCCGGGGACAGGGGAAATTGGCTTTGGCACCAACGGATAAACTGATCTCGGTTAAAGCGTCCCTTTCTCCTCAGGGTGTCGATATCGTGGTTGCCCAGGCTGAGGTAATAGGGCACCCGCAGTTGGGCAACAATCTCCTGGAAAGATTGAAAGCTCTCCGGATCCGCTTGATCCACCAAATCCCCGGTAAACACCACGAAGTGCAGATCCGGCACCTGGTTGAGATGGGCAACGGCGGCTTCCAACTGGCGGCGAGGGGAATCGGACATCCACCAACAGCGGCACCCCGTCTCGGGCATCAGGTGGACATCTGAGACTTGAGCAAAGCAAATGCGTTGGGTTGCCATTGTTTAGGTACTTATTCACACCTCACGCCCGCATCATAGTCAATGAGGGGCCGGGGGGCTATGGGCTTCTCTTAACCTCAGCTGGGAGCCATCGGCAACTGGGGCACAGGTAGGGCTGTGAAAGGGGCGCGCAGACTGGTCAAATTGGTCTGAGAGGGTTTCCCAGGCTGTCACCCCCAACTTTTCTCCCAGCAGGATGGATTGAATGGATCGATGAGTAGCAAAGCGGTCTGTACCCTTTGCTCCATCCCATACTTCCCGGCTCTGGAAAACTGCCGGATACAGCGCTTCAACACCGACCACATCCCCTCAATCCGATTCAACTCTGGTGTATACACAGGCAAGGGAGATTGGGTTGCCAAAATCCGGTTTACCCCCTTGCCCATCAAGCCGTGGGATCCAACCGCATCAACACCTGCCCAAACTCCACCGATTGCCCATTGCTCACCAAAATCTCGGTCACCACGCCTGCCGCTTCGGCCTCGATCTCGTTCATCAGCTTCATGGCCTCGATGATGCACAGGGTTTGGCCCTTGTTCACCCGTTGGCCAACCCGCACAAAGTCAGGTTCACCTGGAGCTGGGGCGCTGTAGAAAGTGCCCACCATTGGTGACGTCACGTCTATCCAATGGCTGGGGGTGGATTTGGGAGCAGTGGGAGGAGGGGGCGCTTCTGCAGGAGCAGGAGGAGGCGCAGAGGAGACAATAACCGGACTGGCGGGGGTGGAGGAGAGCTCAGTCGGGATCCCTTTGCGCAAGGTGAGGCGAAAATCTTTGAACTCCAGAGTTAGCTCGGTAACATCGCTCTCTTGCAGAGCGGCCAGGAGAAGACGAATTTCCTGCCAATTGACAACATCCAAGGGAAGGTTCACTCCTGATGCATCACCTGTCCACAACAGAAATCCATAACCGAAAAGGAGAGGGAGAACTCACTCCCGGCCCAGATAGGTGTCGGTGCGGGTATCGACCCGAATCCGTTCTCCAACCTTGATGAACAAAGGCACCTGGATCTCAGCACCGGTCTCCAGCTTGGCCGGCTTGGTTCCCCCAGTGGCGGTATCTCCTTTCACCCCTGGATCTGTTTCCACCACTTCCAGAACAACGGTGTTGGGCAGCTCCACATCGATCACCTGCCCATTCCAGCGCAAGATTGACACTTGCATGTTTTCTTTCAGATATTTCACGGCGGAGCCAATTTGGGCGGCGGTAATTGGAGCCTGCTCATAGGTCTCCATGTCCATAAACACCAAGTTGTTCCCTTCCGCGTAGAGATACTGCATCTCGACTTTTTCGATGGTGGCTGCGGGCAGGGTTTCACCGGCGCGGAAGGTTTTCTCCACAACGTTGCCAGTCTGCATGTTTTTGAGCTTAGTGCGCACAAAGGCTGCCCCCTTGCCGGGTTTCACATGCTGGAACTCGATCACCTTGTAGGGAGCTCCGTCAACTTCTACAGAGACGCCAGGGCGCAAATCGTTGCTTGAGATCATGTCAGCAGAGGGATCCGTTGCTTAGACTTCCCAATCTTACCGTGACGATGGGGCACTCCGTTCGCGCTGGGGAGGCGGAGTCCGATTCAGCCCTCTGAGATCAATCGGGGGCTGGCGACCGTAGAGGGGCAGCACCTCCTGCCACTGAGGGCGCAACCCGGCCCGAAAATCGGCGCGGGCCAATTCTGCCAACGCCACCACAGGTGCAGGATCCACAAAATCGGCGGCATTCACGGATAGAGCTTGCGGCCACTGTCGGAGAGTTGCCTGCCAAGCCTCTTCCTCCCAGAGCCGATCGGCCGCTTCTGCAGCGACACCCTCTTCTGTCACCCGATACACGCCGCCATACCACTCTTCTCGTTTGGCGTCCATCTGCACCGCCACCGTCAAGGGCTGGGGCGGGGATCCCTGCCAGATCCACACATGGCGGGCGAGGACGGCCAAAGCCGAGTAGCCAAACACGGGAATGCCCAGTTGCTGGCCCAGCAGACGGGCCACGCTCACCCCCAAACGGCTGCCCGTAAAGCTGCCCGGCCCCAAAGCTACAGCGATCCCAGCTATCTGCGACCAAGCTTGACCGGCCAAGAAGACTTTCAAGCAGGGGTGCAACTGCGCTGCCATCTCCCGATCCAGCCACCAGCTCTGACTGCGGGTTTCTCCCAACCCTTGCTCCAACGGCAGCAGGGCCAGGCCCAAAACGGGCGTGGTGGTGTGGATCCCTAAAATCCAGCGGGCAAGCGACATGGCCTCTCTCAGGATCAAAAAAGGTGGTTGACGAAACTTAACGGATGTTTTAAGTTTAGGTTGTCAATCTTCGCGC
>NZ_JANSIC010000012.1:15673-19305 GCF_047461955.1 Synechococcus sp. R55.7 | reverse complement strand
GGTTGGCCATTCTCAACTCAACTACCCTAGCGATAGTTAACGACGACGACTTTGGCATCGTCTCGGAAAAGGGCGCGGCTCAAGAAAAAACTATGCCTTACCTTGGTAACAAGCAAGACGAGAACATCGTTTATTTCGTTAAGCTGCCCAAGAGCTTGTTTTGAGAGAAAACTTGGTTGGGGATCCCTGGAGGATCCCCTTTTCTTCCCCAGGAGTTGCTCAAGAGGTAGCTCCCGCCTGTTGAGATGGACAAAGAGATGAGGTTGAAGTTGTTGAGCAAATCTCTGCCGGGAAGTGGCTTCTTTCCTCTGAACGGCTGGGCGCTTCTGACTCTGACCCTCAGCGGTCTCATTCTCGTTCCTGTCCTTACGGTGTTGCTCAGCCTTTTTGCGGACGAGCGGCAGGTTTGGGAGCACCTGGCCGATACGGTCTTGGGGCTTTATGTGCGCAATAGCCTGGTGATGATGGCAGGGGTGGCGGCGGGGGTCATCCTGGTGGGCAGTGGCACTGCCTGGCTGGTGACCATGTGTCAGTTTTGGGGGCGGGCCTGGCTGGAGTGGATGTTGGTGCTGCCCCTGGCGGCCCCCACCTATGTGTTGGCCTACGCCTACACCGATTTTTTGCAGGTAACCGGCGGTTTCCAGATCTGGCTGCGGCGGGTAACAGGTTGGGGGATCGGCGACTACTGGTTCCCTAACATTCGCTCGTTGTGGGGGGCGATCCTGCTGCTGATCCTCACCCTCTATCCCTATGTTTACCTCTCGGCCCGGCTGGCCTTTCAGGAGCAATCGGTGGCCTGCTTAGAGGTAAGCCGCTCCTTGGGCTACGGGCCTTGGGCCAGCTTTTTCAAGGTGGCTTTGCCGCTGGCCCGACCGGGGATCGTGGCCGGCTGTCTGCTGGCCTTGATGGAAACCCTCAACGATTTCGGCACCGTCAGCTATTTCGGGGTAGATACCTTTACAACCGGCATCTACCGCACCTGGACGGCCCTGGGCAATCCGGTGGCGGCGGCTCAGCTTTCGGCGCTGCTGTTGCTGCTGGTGTTGCTGCTGATAACGATGGAGCAGGTCTCCCGCCGGCGGGCGCGCTACTATCGCCAAGGGTTCAAACCCACCCCAACCCGTTACCGCCTACAAGGGATCCGGGCGGTGGGGGCTTGGCTAGCCTGTGGGATCCCGATTGGGCTGGGCTTCGTCGTTCCGGCCTTGATCCTGCTCCACATGACCCTGCGGCAGGGGGAGTTGGGTCGCCGCTTTTGGAGCTACGCCCAGAACAGCTTTTGGCTATCCACCATCACGGCTATCATTGCTGTTTCCGTGTCGGTGGTGGTGCTTTACGGGCTGCGCATGCAGGGGCTAGGACGGGCGGGATCCCCGTGGGGCCTGCGGCTGGCAGTGCAGTTGTCTTCTCTGGGCTATGCGCTGCCTGGGGTGGTGATTGCAGTGGGGGTTCTGATTCCCCTAGGGTGGTTGGATCAACTGCTGAGCTACCTGCGGCAGGTGGTGCTGCAACAGCCACCTGGCCTGGTGATCAGTGGCACCCTCACGGCTTTGGTGTTCGGCTACCTGGTGCGGTTTTTGGCCGTGGCTTTGGCCACCGTCGAGGCCACGCTGCTGCGCATTCCCCCCAGTTTGGATGAAGCGGCCCGCAGCCTGGGACAGGGATCCCTGGGCACCCTGTGGCAGGTGCATTTGCCCTTGATGAGGGGTGGCCTCTTGGGGGCTATGCTGCTGGTATTTGTGGATGTGATGAAGGAGCTGCCGGCCACGATGGTGCTGCGGCCCTTCAACTTCGACACCTTGGCGGTGCAAACCTACCGCTTGGCAGCCGATGAGCGTCTGGCGGAAGCAGGGGCACCGGCCTTGGCCATTGTCTTGGTGGGGATCTTGCCGGTGATTCTGCTCAACTCCCAGATGGCGCGACAACGCAACCTCGGCTCCTCAGGGGATCCCCTCTGAGAAGTCTACAGGGCTTCTGCTCCGGCCACCACCTCCAGGATCTCCTGAGTAATAGCCGCCTGGCGAGCTTTGTTGTAGGCAAGACCCAGCGTGCGAATGAGCTCGCTGGCATTGTCGCTGGCGTTGTTCATGGCCGTCATGCGAGCTGCCAATTCGCTGGCCGCCGCCTCCTGCAAGGCCCGTAGCAACTGGTTGTTCAGGTACAGCGGCAGCAGTGCATCCAAAATCTGCACGGGATCCTGCTCAAAGATCATGTCCTGAGGTGGGGCCGAGACCGCTGCGATGACTTTGCTGCGCTCGACAGTAAACTCTCCGCCCCGCACCAAAAGACGAAAAATTTCATCGTCTTGAGTGGCCAACCGCGACGGATCGAGGGGCAACAGGGATTGCACCACCGGACGGGAGCTGATCAAAGAGACAAAGCGGGTATAGAGCAGCTCTACCTTGTCCACCTTCTCCGACAAGAAGGCCGAGAGGAGCTGATCCCCAATCTGGGCAGCCTCAGCCGCCGTGGGGATCTGCGACAAATTCACGTAGGTCTTGGCGATGGGAGCGGAGCGCCGCTGGAAATACTGCACCGCCTTGCGTCCCACCAGGTAAAGCTGCACCTGCTGCCCTGTCTCCTGCAGCTCGCGAACCCGCTCCTCGGTGCGCTTAATCACGTTGGCGTTGTAGGCTCCGCACAAGCCCCGATCCCCGGCCACCACCAACAGCCCCACCGTCTGGATGGGGCGCTGCTTCAGCAGAGGCAAGTTGACATCTTCCAGCCGCAGCCGAGTTTGCAGCCGATAGAAAACCTGGGCCAGTCGGTCGGCAAAGGGACGGGTGGCCATCACTTGCTCTTGGGCGCGCCGCACCCGAGCTGCTGCCACCAGCCGCATGGCCTCGGTAATTTTGCGGGTGTTTTTCACCGCCTTGATGCGATCGCGGATGCGCTTGAGGTTTGCCATAACCTACTCCCTCTATTTTGGTGGTCGACAGGGATCCGGGCCAGGAGAGATCCGCGTCACCCTAGGCCGCCTTGGCCACGAAGCTCTGCTTGAACTCTGTGATGGCCGTTTTCAAGATTTCTTCTGCCTCGTCGGTGAGTTGCTTGGTGGAGAGGACGATCTCGCCGTACTTGGGATGGGTGGTGCCCAGGTAAGCCAAGAGGCCCTGCTTGAAGCTGGAGACCTTCTCCACCGGAATGTCATCCAAATAGCCTCGCGTCCCCGCATAGATAATGGCCACCTGCTGATCCAGAGACAGGGGAGAGTACTGTGGCTGCTTCAGCAACTCCTGCAGCCGTTGGCCGCGGGCCAGTTGCTTTTGGGTAGCCTCATCCAGGTCAGAGGCAAATTGGGCAAAGGCCTCCAGATCGCGGTATTGCGCCAGTTCCACCTTGATGGAGCCAGCCACCTTTTTCATCGCCTTGGTCTGAGCTGCCGAGCCGACGCGGCTGACGGAAATCCCGACGTTGATGGCCGGGCGGATGCCAGCGTTGAACAGATCCGATTCCAAGAAGATCTGCCCATCGGTGATGGAGATAACATTGGTGGGAATGTAGGCCGACACGTCATTGGCCTGGGTTTCCACGATCGGCAGTGCCGTCATGGATCCCTCTCCCAGTTGGCTGCTCAGCTTGGCGGCTCGCTCCAATAGCCGCGAGTGCAGGTAGAACACATCCCCAGGATA
>NZ_JANSIC010000012.1:13367-15573 GCF_047461955.1 Synechococcus sp. R55.7 | reverse complement strand
GCAACGGTGGTCTTGCCGGTTTGGCGGTCGCCGATGATCAGTTCCCGCTGCCCCCGCCCGATGGGAATCAGGGCATCGATGGCGGTAATGCCGGTTTGCAGGGGCTCGTACACAGAGCGGCGATCGACAATGCCAGGCGCTGGCGATTCGATCAGGCGAGACTCCGTACACTGGATCGGGCCTTTGCCGTCAATGGGGTTGCATAAGGGATCCACCACGCGGCCCAAGAGGGCTTCCCCCACGGGGATGCTGGCGATTTTGCCCGTGGATTTGACGGTGGATCCCTCTTGGATATTCCGCCCGGAGCCGATCAGCACGGCACCGATGTTGTCTTCTTCCAGGTTGAGGGCAATACCGGTGGTGCCATCCTCAAATTCCAGCAGCTCGCTGGCCATCACCTTATCCAAACCGTAGATGCGGGCAATGCCATCCCCCACCTGCAGAACTGTCCCCACATTGGAGACCTGCATCTCCTGGTTGTACTGCTCAATCTGCTGTTTGATGATGGTGCTAATCTCGTCTGGGCGAATGGTAGGCATAGCAGTCCTCTCAAGTAATGGGAAGGGATCCTCAAAAACCAACTTAGGCCAACTGCAAGGCAAGCCGGCGCAACTGTCCACGCAAGCTGAGGTCGATCACCTGGGATCCAATCTTGATGACCACCCCTCCCAGCAGCTCCGGATCCTGAGTGGCTTGCAACTCCACACCGCTGGCCTGGGTGAAGTCCATCACCCGCTCGCGAATTGACTGCTGCTGAGCTTCCGTCAAGGGTATCGCCGTCGTCACCTCGGCCAGGACGATGTTCTGGAGCTTCCGCTGCAGATCCAAAAAGCGCCGGCAGACAGCCCCGAGAAACATGATACGGCGGCGGTCGGTCAACAACTTCAGCGCATTCAGCAGCAGAGGGTGGATCTGATCGGCAAATACTTGCTGCAGCAGGTTCTTTTTGGCCTCGGCCTTGATCACCGGGTTGGCGAGAAACTGGCCCAGCTCCGGCGTAGCCCGCAAAACCTCGGCAATAAAGCGCATATCGGCGGCAAAAGTGTCCAGCAATCCCTGGCCTGACCCAAGAGCAATGAGAGCCTCGGCATAGGGATCCACCACCTTCTCAGCCATTGTGCTGCTGATCATACCTTTCTCCTCCTTGAGAGTTAGCGGGCAATCATTTGGATCCCTTTCTCGATCAGGCTGCGGTGGGTCTCTTCGTTGAGGTGCTGCGGCAACTCCTGCTCCACCTTGCTCAGGGCTTGGCGAACGATCTGCCGACGCAACTCCTGAAAAACCCGCTCCTGCTCGCTGGACAACTCTTTCTCAGCATTGGCCCGCAGCCGCTCCACTTCCCGCTCCGCCTGCTCCAACAACTCTTGCCGACGGGCTTCGGCGTTGGCTTCCGCCTGCTTGCGGATACGTTCAGCCTCCTGCTGAGCCTGGGCCAGCTTTTGCTGCTCCTCCGCCAGCTTCTCGATGGCTTCCTGTTTGCGCTGCTCCGCCTGCCGCAGTTCTTCTAGGATCCCCTCCCGCCGCTTGGCCAGGGCTTCTCCCACCACTTTGCGACCCAAGATAAACAGCAAGGTGAGAATGATCGCGATGTTGATCAGGTTGCTCTCGAGAATCTTGGCCAAGAGATCCCCCTCTCCTGCCTTGGCTTCTGGGAGTAGCTCCGTGGTCTCGGCCACAGCCAAGATCCAACCGGCCACCCAACTCCACACAGGCATCGCAAGCTCCTCCAAAAGTACTTCCAACCAGCGATCTAACGAGCACTGCCCAACAGTTTCTGGGTAATCTGGGCGGCAATGGCATCCACCTGCTGCTGCAGCTGTTCGAGGGCTGCCTGCTTCTCTTGCTCGACCTGTAGCCGCGCCGCCTCCAGCTTCTGCTGGATCTCTGCCTGCACAGCAGCCAGTTTCTCGGAACGAATGCGAGCAGCTGCAGCCTCTGCCTCAGCGATCACCTGCTGGGCTTGCAAGCGGGCCTGGCTGATCTCAGACTCATACTGTCGGGTCAACGACACCGCCTTGTCCAACCGCTCTTGGGCTTCCGCTTGAGTGGTGCGGATGTAGTCGCTGCGGCTGTCGATAGCCCGCGTAACCGGCTCATAGAAGAGGGAGTTGAGCACTGCCACCAACAGCAAAAACTGAATGGCAATCAGGGGCAGGGTGGCATCCAGATCGAAAAGACCACCTTTTTCAGCCGCTTCAACAGCCAA